>PMKX01000135.1:0-2624 GCA_003158705.1 Actinomycetota bacterium | reverse complement strand
TGCCACGCCGATGATCTCACCCAGCCCAAGGCCGGCAAGATTAGGCAGCGCTACGCCCGTCGCTTGCACGACGTGCTGCAGGGTGTTCGCACCCTCGTCGCCGTAGGCAGCAGCGTCCGGCAGAGCGCCTGCCCCCACGCCGTCGAGCACACAGACGAGAACGCGCGTCATCGGCGAGCGCGCGGATGTGTAGCCAGGAACACCTCGCGCAGGTGTTCGACCGACACGTGCGTGTAGATCTGCGTGGTGGCCACGCTGGCATGCCCGAGCATCTCCTGCACGCTGCGCAAGTCCGCGCCGGCGGTGAGCAGGTGCGTGGCGAAACTGTGGCGGAACGTATGCGCGCTGACGTGCTTTGCCAAGCCGGCCTTGCGCGCATAGCGGCGTACGAGATAGTCGAGGCCCTGACGGGTCAAGCGAGTGCCGCGCGCGTTCAAGAACAGCTCGTCCGCGCGTCGGCCGTGCAGCAGCTTGCGACGGCCGTCGCGCACGTAGCGCCCGACGGCCGTCGCCGCGTGGCTTCCCATAGGCACCACGCGCTCCTTGTCACCTTTGCCGATGCAGCGCACCAGACCCGCCTCGAGGTCCACATCCCCTTCGCGTAGCGAGACCAGCTCCGAGGCCCGCAAGCCGCAGCCGTAGAGCAGCTCGAAGATGGCGCGGTCGCGCTGACCGAGGTCCCCTGAGGGTGGGATGGCACCCAGAACGGCCTCGACCTCTTCGATCGAGAGCACATCGGGTAGCCCTTGGGGTTGCTTGGGTGTGTGCAAATACACAGCCGGATCGGCGGCGATGCGTTCTTCGCGCACCAGGTAGCCGTACAACCCGCGCACGGCGGCCATGCGCCGCGCTACGGTGCTGGCGGCGCCCTGGCCACCGGCAGCGACGAAATACGCCTCCACGTCCCCGTCGCGCGCCGCCTCCACCGAGCGCTCACGGCCACGCAGAAAGCCGGCCAGCCGATCGAGGTCGTTGCGGTAGCCGGCGATGGTGTGGGGGCTCATGCCGCGCTCGAACTGCAGGTAGTCGAGGTACTCGTCGACGCGCGCATCGCGAACGTCGTTGCGACTCTCCCCCGCCTCGCTGGCCACGCCGCCGTACCCCTAGTCGGCGGCGGCGGCGACCAGGGCTCGCACCAGCTCGTGGCCGAGGAGCAAGCGATCGACCGGCATGTGCTCCGCCGCGGTGTGCACGTCTTCGAAACCGATGTCGAGGTTGACGCTGGGCAGACCCTTGGCGTTGAAGACGTTCACGTCGGAGCCGCCGCCGGTCGCCCCGAGGCTAGGCTCCAGCCCGACGGCCTCCAGGGCTCGCCACGCGAGGCGCACAGGCAGAGCCTCGGGCTCGATGTCGAAGGCGGCGTACTCTTCGACGACGCTGGTCACTACGTCGACGCCCACGAGCGTCGCCGCCTCATTGACGGCCGCTAACATGTCGGCGATCTGAGCGCTGAGGCGCGCCGGCTCGCGGCTGCGCGCCTCAGCCTCCACGCGACAGTGCTCGGGCACGATGTTGGTCGCCACGCCACCGCTGATGAGGCCCACGTTGGCCGTGGTCGCCTCGTCTATGCGGCCCAGCGTCATGGCCGCCACGGCTCGAGCGGCCGCGACGACGGCGCTGCGGCCCTTCTGCGGCTCGATGCCGGCGTGAGCCGCCACGCCCTTGAAGTCGGCCACCAGCGTCTTCTGTGTGGGCGCCGCCGTGATGATGCGGCCCAGCGGCCCCGAGCTGTCGAACACAAAGCCTGCCTGCGCCGCAAGACCAGACGAGTCGAAGACTTTGGCACCGCGCAGACCGACCTCCTCGCAGGTGGTGAACAGGACCTCCACGTCGCCACCCGGCGGCTCTGCTGCAAGCTCGCACAGCAGCATGAGCAGAAGTGTGACGGCAGTCTTGTCGTCGGCGCCCAGGATGGTGTCGTCGGCGCTCGTCACCACGCCGTCCTCGACCACCGCCCGGATCGCGCCCGTCACGGCGACCGTGTCCATGTGCGCCGCCAACAGGATGGGCGTGCCCGCGCCGCGACCGGGAACGCGCACCAAGATGTTGCCGCTGCCGGCGCCGGTCCGGGCGGCACTGTCGTCCTCCACAGGCTCAAGCCCGGCGTCACGCAGGTAGGCCAGCACGAAATCGGCCACGTCTCGCTCGTGGCCCGACGGCGAGGGGATCTCCACCAGCTGGAGGAAGAGGCCTAGGAGGTCTTGGCGGCTGACGTCCAACTCTCCTCCAGCTGCCCGTCGCGCTGCCGGCGCAGGACTGCGGCGGCGCCGACAAAGTCCCGGTACAACGGCGCCGGCCGCGTGGGCCGCGACTTGAACTCCGGATGGAACTGCGAGGCGACGAACCAGGGATGGTCGGCGAGCTCCACGATCTCCACCAGGCGGCCGTCGAAGGACGTGCCGCTGACGAGCAGGCCCGCCTTCTCGAGGCGTGGCCGCAGCGTGAGGTTGACCTCGAAGCGGTGCCGGTGGCGCTCGTGGATCTCTGCCTGCTCGTAGGCGGCGGCGGCGCGCGTGCCGCTCGCCACCTGTACGGCTTGCGCGCCCAATCGCATGGTGCCGCCCATGTTCTCGACGTTCCGCTGCTCGTCGAGCAGGCAGATGACCGGATGGGGCGTGTCCTTG
>PMKX01000142.1 GCA_003158705.1 Actinomycetota bacterium | reverse complement strand
GCGCGGCGTGAAGTACCGGCCGATAGGGGCGGCAGCCCTGCTGCGCTTCAACCTGCTCGTGTACGGCCTGGGCGGCGTGATCGCGCCGTTCATCGGCATCAAGATCATCGACCTCGCTCTGGTGGCCCTCCACCTGACGACCTAGGGAGCCGATGCGGTGAAGTACATCTGGACAGCGATCCGTATGACGATCGTGTCGGCCGTGATCTTGGGCGTCATCTATCCGCTGGCCATGACCGGCCTCGCCCAGGTCATCTTCCCGGGCAAGGCCGACGGCAGCCTGGTGAAGAGGAGCGGGCAGGTGATCGGCTCGAGCCTGATAGGGCAGAACTTCACGGCCCCCAAGTACTTCTTGCCGCGACCGTCGGCGGCGGGCACCGGCTACGACGCCATGGACTCCTCGTTCTCCAACCTGGGCCCGACCAACAAGGCCTTGGCCGACCGCGTGCAGGCCGCGGTCAAGGCCGACATCGCCGCCGACCCCGGACTCACCTTCGGCCAGGTGCCGATCGACATGGTGACCACTTCCGGCAGCGGACTCGACCCGGATATCACGGTGGCTAATGCTCAGGCACAGGCGCCGCGCGTGGCGGCGGCCCGCGGCATGAGCGTGTCGGCAGTGCTCGACATGATTGCCAAGCACACCAGCGGCCGTCAGCTCGGCTTCCTGGGCGAGCCGCGCGTCAATGTTCTCGAACTCAACCTGGCGCTCGACGCCGCCCAAGGGGCGGCCGGGCCTTGACGGCCTCGCCACCCACACCGCCGGAGGAGCACTCCCTGCGCACGCTGCGCAAGCGCGGGCGCCTCAAGATCTTCCTCGGTTACGCTCCCGGCGTCGGCAAGACGTACACCATGCTCGCCGAGGCGCATCGCCGGCTGGAGCGCGGCCAGGACATCGTCATCGGCTTCGTGGAGACCCACGGGCGAGAGGCGATCGCCGAGCTGGCCGAGGGTCTGCCGCAGATCCCGCGCACGAGCATCGAGTATCGCGGCAAGGCGTTTGACGAGATGGACACAGCGGCCGTGATCGCGCGGCACCCCGAGTGGGTGCTGGTCGACGAGCTGGCGCACACCAATGTACCGGGAGCCCAGCAGGCCAAGCGCTGGCAGAGCGTCGAGCAGATCCTGGCGGCCGACATCAACGTGCTCTCGACGGTCAACGTGCAGCACGTCGAGAGCCTCAACGACACCATCTTCCAGATCACCAACGTACGCGTGCGCGAGACCCTGCCTGACTCGGTCGTCGACCGCGCCGACGAAGTGGTGCTCGTCGACCTGACGATCGACGCTCTGCTCAACCGCCTCAAACGCGGCGTGGTCTACGACCTCGAGAAGATCCCCGGCGCGATGAGCAACTTCTTCCGCCGGGGCAACCTCGTCGCTCTGCGAGAGCTTGCCTTGCGCAAGACCGCGGAGGAAGTCGACGACTCGCTGCAGGAATACCTGGACGAGCACGAGATCAAACAGCCTTGGGCCACGGAGGATCGCATCGTGGTCTGCATCAAGGCGGGCTCCATAGCCAAGAAGCTCGTGCGTCGCGGGCATCGACTCGCCAAGCGACTGCAGGGGCAGCTCATGGTGGTGCACGTCCACACGCCCGGCGAGACGCTCGGCGCCCACCATCACGAGCTCAACGACCTCTACGAGCTCGCGCGCAGCCTTGGTGGCGAGGTCGTGGAGCTCACCGGTGATTCCGAGGCCGAGGTCATTCTCGAGTTCGCACGCCAGAACCGCGCCACCTTCATCATCATGGGCCAGTCGAAGCGCTCGCGACTGGACGAAGTGCTGCGCGGCTCCCCCCTCATATCCAAGATCATGCGCGAGACCGACTACATCGACGTGCTGGTGGTCGCCGACCCCAGCAAGGCCGACAAGTCAGCCAGCCCTCCCTGACGCGGCGCGGCTTGCGCGCCGCGGCTTGCGCGCTGTTGCACAAAGGTGTACACACGCTTGATGCTCATCAAGCCGCGCTAGGCACCCGTGCCCGATCAGACCACCACACCAGCGTCAGCCAAGGCGACTGAGTTCGCCGTCTGGACCCTCTCGGTAGAGGAGGTCTTCGCGCGTCTGCAGTCGTCGCCTCGCGGTCTGAGCGAAGACGAGGCCTTCCGCCGCCTCAAGGAGCACGGCCGCAACGTGCTGCCGGCCAAGGTGGGGCGGCCGATCATCTTCCGCTTCTTCGATCAGTTCAAGACGATCTTCGCCATCATGCTCGAGGTCGCGGCGCTTCTGTGCGTCATCGCCGCGCTGCTTTCGCGCGGCTCCAGCCGTCAGGACCAGATCAACGTCGCCATCGCCATCGTCGGCGTCGTGCTGCTCAACGCGACCATCGGCTTCTTCCAGGAGTACCGCGCCGAGAAGGCCACCGAGGCGCTGCAGAAGCTGGTGCCCCAGAACGCCAAGGTGGTGCGCGACGGCGAGGTGACGATCGTCGCCGTCGCCGACCTCGTGCCCGGCGACGTCATGGTGCTCGAGGAGGGCGACAGCATCAGTGCCGACGCCCGACTGATCCGCCAGTACGAGATGTCGACCAACAACATCGCCCTCACCGGCGAGTCGGACGCGGTGCGCAAGACGGCCGACGCCATGATCGACGAGGACCTCGCCACCATCAACATGCCCAACCTCGTGTTCATGGGCACGAGCGTGGCGGCCGGCACCGGCCAGGCCATCGTGTTCGCCACCGGCTTGCACACCGAGTTCGGCAAGATCTTCAAGCTCACCGCCGGTGTCCCGGAAGAGAAGTCGCCGCTGCAGCGCGAGATCGACCTCATGGCGCGCACCGTCTCGATCATCGCCACCGTCTTCGGCGTGTTGCTGTTCTTCATGGGCAAGCGGCTCGGCCTCAGTTGGGTGGGCGCCTTGCTTTTCGCCCTCGGGGTCATGGTGGCCCTGGTCCCCGAGGGGCTGCCGGCCACCCTTTCGGTCGCCTTGGCGGTCGGCGTACAGCGCATGGCCAAGGTGCACGCCCTCATCAAGAAGCTCTCGGGCGTCGAGACGCTCGGCTCGACC
>PMKX01000008.1 GCA_003158705.1 Actinomycetota bacterium | reverse complement strand
GAGCGCCTCCTGCACGATGCGATACGCGGAGAGGTCCACGCTGTGCGCCAGCTCCATGGGCGTGCCGTCGATGGTGAGCTCCACGGGCAGTCCCGCTTCGGTGACCTGGGCAGCCAATGCCTGCACGCGTCGCAGCCCCGGTTGAGCGTCGAACCTCTCACCTGTGTGGTCGCGCTCACGCATGATGCCCAGCATGCGTTCCATGTCCATCAGTGCCTGGCGGCCGGCGTGTTCGATGGCCGCCAGAGCCTGCTTGGCCAGCGCGGGTTTGGTGTCGCACACTCGGCGCGCGCCGGCGGCCTGGATGACGACGACGTTGAGCGTGTGGCCGACGGCGTCGTGCAGCTCGCGCGCCAGGCNNCGCGCCCGCTGGTCGGCCACGTGTGCGTTGGTGCGGTAGAGGCCGAAGGCGCTGCCCAGCACCCAGACCGCGCTGAAGGAGACCCAGAGCGTGACCAGGTCGCCCAACGACGGCCGCACAGCCTGTGCGAAATAGGCGATGACGAGACCGGCGATAGCGATGGCCCCGGCCAGAGCGCGCAAGCCGTAGCCCGACAAGGTCGAGGCGCCGAAGAGGGCTACGAGAACGCAGTAGGTGCCCACGTCGACCGGCTCGAAGCCGAGCACGGGTTGCAGCGCGTGGGCCAAAGCGACGACGGCCAGCACCGCGATGGGCCAGAGCCGCAAGAGCGCCAACGGCACGGATGTGGCCAGCACGAGGATCCAGTCGAGGGAGTCGGTGGCCGTGTATCCGGCGGCGTGGCCCGAGCCGCGCGAGNNAGAGCACCAGCGCGGCGCCGATGGTGAACGCCGCCGCCAGCAGCACGTCGAGAGCGTGCGTGTTGAGGCGGCTCCACGAGCCGCCTGCCAGCTGCTCGGTGGTCGGGTTGCCGGTCGCCATGCGGCCAGTATAGCTCCGGCGCCGGGGCACGGGCCTCGCCGGGTTAGCATCTTCCGGCCTCGTGGTAAGATACCGCCGGTTTCAAAGATCGGCGGATGCGGCTCACCCCAGCCGTACGTTCGGCAGCGCACGAGGTTCCCCCAGCCTGCTGCCTTTGAACGACAGCCGAGGACAGCCCCCCAGGCCCCTCGGACTGCAGACCGCCATCAAGCGGGGGGCGCGGCTTCGGCGGCGCCCCCCGCGCACATCTCTAGTCCAGGTCGTTCCCTCTGCCGTCCATGGTGCGCAGGTCGGTGATGTCCTGCACCGTCTCGAGGATGCCACAGTAGGTGCCGTCGTCGTCGCGGACGGCCGTGTACTGGGCCAGCGTCTGGCGGCCGTCCTCGACCTGCCAGAAGCGCACGCGGTCGCGCGTGCCGGCGAGGAACTCGGCCAGCATGCGGTCGATGGCCACACGCGACGTGGCGTTGTGGCAGGCCCGCAGGTCGCGGCCGATGAAGGCAGGGTCGCAGTCGTCGAAGGTGGGGCCGTGCCAGTACACGAGCACGTCGTGCTCGTCGGCCAGCGACACCTCCACCGGCAGGTGACGGATCACCAGGTCCATCTGCTTGGCGGTGAGCGTGCCGGCCTCGGGCAGTTTGTGAGATGGATGGTCGCTCGTCATAGACTCTCCTAACGTGCGGCGGTCACGAAGTGGTCGATGCCGAGTGTACACGGGAAGGTAGGAGGGGGCGCCATGAGGGGCATCGGGAGCAGAGTCGGCTTGGCGGCGCTGGCTGCGCTGGTGGTCCTTGCCTTCGGCGGGGCGCTTGCCCCGCGCGCGCTGGCCAAGGGCTACACCATCCCCAACGTGAGCATCGACGCTCGCGTGATGACCAACGGCGACCTGGTGGTGACCGAGAAGCGCACGCTGAGCTTTGCCGGCAGCTTCACGCGCGTCTACTGGTACCTGAACACGAAGGGCTCGCAGGGCATCGAGGTGTCCGGCGTCAGCGGGCCGTCCGGCCCGCTGACGCCGACGACCCCCGCCTTGGCCGGCTCCAGGCCGGCGGGGACCTATCTGGTGACGCCGCAGGGCACGCAAGTGTTCGTGCAGGTGTTCTTCCGGCTGACCGACACGCAGGCGACGTACACGCTCCAGTATCGCGTGCTGGGCGCCGCCAAACGCTGGCAGGACACGGCCGAGCTCTACTGGCAGTTCATCGGTAGCGGCTGGGCCGTGCCCACCGGGCACGTCCAAGTGACGCTGCACCTTCCCCGCGCTGTGACGCGCGGTCAGATACGCGCCTGGGCGCACGGGCCCCTCAGCGGAGTCGTCAGCATCGACCCGGACGCCAGCGTGACGCTGACGGCAAACGATCTGCCGGCCAAGCAGTTCGTCGAGGCGCGCGTGCTGTTTCCGGCGCAGGCTCTGACCAAGGTCGAGCCGCTTCCGGGTGTGCGCCTCCAGGAGGTGCTCGACCAGGAGGCCCGCCTGGCCCAGGAGGCCAACGCGGCGCGCCACCGGCAGACGACGCACCATCGGCTGCGCCTCGCCGGCGACGTCGCTTCGCTGCTCATCTCTCTGGGGCTCGTCGCCTGGTTCTTCTACCTGTTCTTCACCGAGGGCAGGGAACACAAGCCCACCTTCCGCGAGAAGTACATGCGCGAGTTGCCGGCCGACTTGCCGCCGGCCGTGGTCGGCTGCCTGTGGCGCATGGGCTCGGTAGACGAGCTCGACTTCACGGCCACCCTGCTCGACCTCATCGACCGTGGGGTGATCGGCATCGCCGACGCCGGCGAGACGGGCTGGCTGCACAAGCACCACGACTACCGTCTGCATGTGCACAGTGACAAGAGCGACGGTCTGGCTGCCCACGAGCAACAGCTCATCGCGTTCCTCTGCAACGACGTGATGGGCGCCGAGTCGTTCACCATGTCGGGGCTGCGTGCAGCGGCCAAGGCGCACGCCAGTGAGTTCCGCGCCGGCTACGCACGTTGGCAGAAGGCGGTCACCAAGCTCGCCGGCGAGCAGGGCTTCTTTGAGCAGGAGGGCGGCAGGGCGCAGAGCATGATGGTCCTGGCCGGCATCGCCTGGATGGCCATCTGCGTGGGCGGCATGTTCGTGGGCGTCATCGCCGGCCTGCTGGGGATCTTCGTGGCCGGCGGCATGATCGCCGCTTCGTCGCTGCTCAAGCGGCGCAGCCAGGCGGCCGCCGACCTCGACGCCAAGTACAAGGCCCTCAAGCGGTACATGCACGACTTCGGCCGCATGCAGGAGAAACCGCCCACGTCGGTGGTCCTCTGGGAGCGCTTCCTGGTGCTGGCGGTGGTGTTCGGCATCGCCGACGAGGTCGTGAAGACGATGCAGGTGGCCATTCCGGAGGTGGTGCAGGACGCGCAGTTCTCGACCATGCGCATGATGGCCTTCGCCGAAGGCGGGGCAGGCACGAGCGCCCTTTCGGCGCTGACCGAGGGCTTTGCCGCCGCGCACAGCGCCGCCACGCCGTCCTCCGCCGCCGGTGGCGGCGGCGGCTTCTCGGGTGGCGGCGGAGGCGGTGGAGGAGGCGGCGGGGGCGGCGCCGACTAGGNNGGGCTAGGCCTTCTTGGCGGCGGGCTCGGCCGCCGGCGACTGCAGCCGCCACACGTCCTTCACGAACAAGGCCCATATGGCGCCGGCGGTGCCGACGAAGAACGAGAGCCAACAGGCGTTGGTCACGCCCACCGCTTCCGCCACGGGGCCGGCTATCGCCAGGCCTATCGGCCAAAGGGCGAGAGAGGTCATCCAGTCCCACGCCGTGACACGTGCCAGCGCCTCGTCGGGGATCTCTCTCTGCAGCGTCGTGTTCCAGATGGTGACCAGTACGCCGATGGCCACGCCGCGCAGGACCATGGCCACGGCGAGGGCCTCGACGCCGCCGCCCATGCCCACGACGAACGGCGCGAGCAACGCCGTGAGGCCCGTGTAGCAGACGGTGACCATGGGGCGGCGTGGCTTGTAGCGCAGCGCCATGGCGCCGCCCAGGAGCATGCCGGCGCTAAAGAGTCCCGTGATCAGGCCCCAAGCCTCGGCGCCGTGCCCGTGCTGGCGCAACGCCAGCGGCCCCAACACCTGGAACGGGGCGATGACGATGAACAGCACGAGTCCGGTGCGCAGCATCATCGTCCAGAGCCAGGTGCGCGACCATACCTCGCGCCAGCCGTCGCGCAGTTCGCGCGCGAAGGTCTCCGGCTGGCGTGTGCGTTCGAGCGGCGGCGCACGCAGGACGGCCAGGAAGCCGGCGCTGACCAGGAAAGTAGCGGCGTCGATGGCGATGGCGCCGCCGGGGCCGATGAAGGCGACCAGGATGCCGGCGACCGCCGGACCGACCATCCAGCCGAAGTTCTCCGAGATGCCCATGAGGGCGTTGGCCTCCTGCAGGTGATCGGCCTGCACTATCTGCGGGATGAGCGCACCTGCGGCGGGCCGGAAGAAGGCCTCGGCCGCGCCGTAGATGGCGAAGAGCAGCGCCAGCTGCCAGATGTGCGCCGAGTGTGAGAGCAGCAGCATGGCGACCATGCCTTGTGCGGCGGCGCGGATGAGGTCGGAGATCATCATCATCCACTCGCGGCGCAGCCGGTCGCCCCAGACGCCGCCGGCCAGCGACAAGGCGGCCAGCGGCAGGCTCTGCGCGGCCAGCACGAGCCCCAGGTCGGTGGCCGAGCCGGTGAGGCCCAGGACGGCGAACGTGATCGCCACCGGCGTGAGGCCGTCGCCGAACACCGAGACGGTTTGGCCGATGTACAAGCGGCGGAAGTTGCGTCCGCGCAGGGGGTCGAGATACGGCGGCCACCTCATGCGCTCAGTCTATGCGATGCGGCGGCCGCGCCGTAGCGCTGCCGACGGTGAGATAATGGGGACGCTGGGCAGGGATGGGCGGACGCAAGGAGGTGTGAGCCATGGCTTACGGAGCCTTCGTCGAGAGGACTCAGCGTCCTACCGCACAAGGGGTGCGAGACGTGCTTGGTCGCGGGCGGTCTCACTGGGACGCACTGGCGGAGTTCATGACCAAGACGTACACGGCGCGCAGCGACTTCAAGTTCTACGGCCGCGACTTCGGCTGGGCGGTCACCTACCGCAAGGCCGGCAGGTCGTTGCTGGCGCTGTTCCCCGCCAAGGGCGCGCTCACGGCGCTCGTGGTGCTCGGCCACACCGAGGTCGGCTGGGCCCACGAGGTCAGGCTGAGCGAGTCTGTGCGCACGATCGTCGACGGCGCCACGGAGTTCAACGAGGGGCGCTGGCTCTTCATACCGGTGCGCACCAAGAAGGACGTCTTCGACGTAGAGAAGCTTGTGCTCGCCAAAGCGCCCCCCAGAAGCGGCGCCTGGGTCAGTCCCGGGTCAAGCCGATGAGCCGTCGCCAGACCAGGCTCTTCAGCGCCCGCACCGTGCGCCGGCTCGACATCGCTCTGGTGGCGTGGCTGGTTCTCTGGGTCGCGCTGGCGGCCTGGATGGTCGTGGACATCCGGCGGCAGACGGAGCTCAGCGACAACGTGACCGCCGTCGGCTCCGCCCTGGCGCGCACGGCGCAGACGTTCGACAGTCTCAGTCTGCTGCCCCTGGTCGGCGGCCGCATCAGCCAGTTCGTAGGTCAGATCAACGACACGGCACTCAAGGTCGAGCGCAGCGGCACCGACAGCCACGCCAGCATCGACAGTCTGAGCGTGCTCGTCGGTGTAGCGGTGGCTCTGATCCCGACGATCCTCATGCTGGTCCTGTACGTGCCCTTCCGGCTCGGCTGGCGTCGCCACGTGGCCGAGGTGCGGCGGGCGCTGGCCGCGTCGCCGCCAGATCCCCTCATCGACACGTACCTCGCCCGTCGCGCCGTGGACAACCTCCCGTACGACGCCTTGCGCGCACTCGGCGACGACCCCTGGCGCGACATCGAGGAGGGACGTGTGCGCGGTCTCGCCGACGGCGAGATCGAGCGACTCGGGCTGCGGCGTCCCATGAGCGGGTAGGGCGCCGCGCCATCTACTTGAGCTGGGCGGCGATCTGGTCCCAGAACATGGCCGGTTCGCCGCCCATCCGCCAAATGGCGATGCCGGCGATGCGCGGGTGCTTGCGGAGCATCATGCTGAGCTTGGCGGCCAGCGCCACGCGGTCCTGGAAGTACACCTCGTGCCGGTGGCCGCCGGCGCGATAGTGGAAGCGCGCCTCGTGCGAGGCGGCGTGATGGACCTGCGGATGGTACCGGGCGATGAGGTCGTGGGCGCCGGTCCAGGTGAGGCTTGCGCAGTGGCCGCCGCCCCAGTCGTAGCCGTAGAACGGCACGCCCATCCAGATCTTCTGTAGTGGCACGATCGTCTGCGCGAAGTCGAGCACGTGGCTGGTCCACGAGGGCGGCGCCACGGGTCCCGGCCGGCTCCACGGGCCGCTGAAGTCGTAGGTCATGATCTTGAACTGGTCCACGGCTTTGCCTATGCGCAGCCAGTCTTCGGACCGCTGCCCCTGCCACTGGCCGGGCTCCGAGGTCTTGGGGTAGACGGCGATGGAGAGGAGCTTGCCGGCCGCGTGCAGGCGCTGGGCCAGCGTCTCCACGAAGGTCGAGAAGCGGTCGCGGTCTGCGGCGCGCAGCGCCTCCCAGTCGAGGTCGATGCCGTTGTAGCCATTCACCTTGCAGAGGTTGACCAGACGGTCGATGTGCCGCGCACGCGTGACGGGCCCCGCCAGGATCGCCTGCGCGATGGAGCGATCGAAGCGGCCTTTGGCGGTGTTCCAGTTGGCGACCGTGGCGAACACCGTCAGGCGTCGGCTGCGGGCGAGCCGCACATAGGCCAGGTTCTGGTCCACGGCGCCCAAAGTGCCGTTCTTGTTGGAGATGTACCAGTCGACGTCTACCTGGTCGAGGGCGTGCCGGTCGGCCGCCTGCGTGAGCGAGGCGCGGTCGCCGAACGTCCAGGCGGCCACCTTGTATGTTGTGGCCGCGGCGGCCGCCGGCGGTGCCGCGGCCACGGCAAGCGCTGCATAGGCGGCGAGAATGGGGATCAGGGCGGTGATGAGGACGAAACGTCGCACGGCCGAGAAGACCCCTAGTAGGCGATGGCCACCGCGTGGCCGACGTGTTCCGTGCTCTCGAGCTGCTTGAGCATGAAGTGGGCCAGGTCGGCGCGGGAGATCCGCTTGCCGAGCGGCAGCGTGTACCCGGGTTCGACGCGGTAACGCCCGATTGCCTCGCCGTAGGTCACCCAAGGCGGGCGCACGAGGGTCCAGTCGAGGCCACTCTGGCGCACGTTCACCTCCATGTGGCGCAACTCAGGAAGGACGTTGCGCAGGAACAGCGGTTGCATGATGCGCCGAAAGAAGAACGAGAGGTTGGGGTCGGGTTGGAGTCCCACGCCGGCGGCGGACAAGCATACGAGGCGGCGCACGCCGTGCTTCTTCATGGCCATGATGATGTGCTGCACACCCTGTGAAGGCGCCGCCGTAGGACGGCGCAGTGAGTCGGCGCCGAGGGCGACCAGGACGGCGTCCTGACCGGCGACGGCCAGGTCGACGGAGGCGTAGTCGAGCACGTCGGCGCGCAGCACCCGCAACCGTTCGTGGGCGATGGTGACCTTCTCCGGCTTGCGCGCCACGGCCGTGACCATGTGGCCGCGCGCCAGCGCACCGGTCACAAGCCGCCGGCCGGTGTGCCCCGTGGAACCGAAGATGACCACGTTCATAGCGCCTCCCAGAGCTCGCAGACGTCCGTCAGCGGTGGCCGCGTCGCCGGCGCGGCACGGTCGTGAGGATCCACATGGCGCCGGCCGCGCTCGCCACCTGCATGAGCAGCATGGTGGCGAGCGTGCCGGCGGAGAGGTGTGACATGTGCGGCGCCCGGCCGGCGGCGGCGATGGTGCCGGCGAGCGACAGCACCAGCACCACCACGGCGAGCCGGCGCTGGGCGGAAAGGGCGCGCGTCGCCCGCCGCTCGAAGAGCGCCAGGCTGGCTGTGGCTGCCGCTACGACCACCAGCGAGACGATCACTACCACCAGGGGAGTCAGCAGGCTGAAGTCGGCCGGCACCCCGAGCAGGTGCACGCCGAGGTAGCGCAGCGCCAGGTCGACGGCGACGACGAGGACGGCCGCCAGGCCCCCCGCCAAGGGTATCCTGTGCGGCCACAGCTCCTGGGGCCGGTATCTGCTCATGGTGGCATTCTCTCCCATAGCGGCGAACGGTGCGAGGGCGGCGTCGGCGGCGACCCCTGCACGTCACCGTCGCGGCACGTTGACCCTAGCCGGCTGTTGTTTACCTGCCGGGAGACGAGGGAAGCAGACGGGTGAGAGCATCATCGACTCCCCCGGGCTGCGGAAGGCGATGGGGAGATGAGGAGGGTAGCCGTGGCACGTCATGTCCCCATCGACTTCCTGGATACGATGCATCTGGTGCAGAGGGCGGTGGCGGCCGCCCGCGGCGAGGACCGACGCTTCTTCAGCTTTGCTCGCGAGGTGGCACCGGGCGTGCGGCTGGTGCTCAGCGAGGCGGCCGGACAGCCCGTGGTCTTCAGCCTGTGGACGCGGCCGGCAGACATCGTCGAGCTCTGCGGCGACGCCGCCTACCCGGCCACCGCCGGCCTCCTGGCGATCGACAAAGAGCAAGCCTACGAGCTGCTCAGACGGGGCGTGCTGGTCGACCTCTCGCAGTTCGTGCGCAGCGAGTCCACTCCGGGCGTGTACTACGTGCTCTTCGACTATTTGAGCCCGGAGCAGGTGCGCCGTGTGCTGCACCGGCTCGTGCCGGCCATAGAGTCGTACTCGATGGCGGCCTGACACGCGAGTCTGAAGCCGCCACTCGTGAATCGCCTTCCGGCAGCCGGAGCGGCCGCGCCCTCCGACCTGTGAGGCGCGGCCGCACACTTGCTGAGCGTTGATCGCGTCCCTGAAGTCCGTCGCCGGCGGCAATCCGTTGGCGACGCTGTAGCATACCTTCGGTCCCATAAGGAGGAATGTCCACCATGGCAGAGCCGTTCATGACCACCCCACCCAAGCCTGAGAGACTCGGCGCTATGACCGAGGAGAACCTGAAGGCCGCCTTCGCCGGCGAGAGCCAGGCGTCGCAGAAGTACCTGGCCTTCGCCGCCCGCGCCGCCCAGGAGGGCTACCCGAACGTGGCCCGTCTGTTCACGGCCGTGGCCTTTGCCGAGAGCGCCCACGCGCGCAACCACCTCAACGTGATGGGCGGCATCGGCAGCACGGCCGAGAACCTCAAGGCCGCCTTCGGCGGTGAGAGCTTCGAGATCAGCGAGATGTACCCGGCCTACAGCGCCGTCGCCAAGATGCAGGGCAACGCCGAGGCGGTTACGTCCATCCGCTACGCCCTGGCGGCCGAGAAGGACCACCAGGGCATCTACGAGGCCACCGGCAAGAAGGTGGACGGCGCCGCCGACCTGGACGCGACGCCTATCCGCGTCTGTCCCGTCTGCGGTCACACCATCGTGGGCGAGGCGCCCGACGAGTGCCCCCTGTGCGGCACCGCCGGCCGGCTCTTCCACTCGTTCTGACAGGAGGTCAGCTGCAGATGCCCGAGATGCCCGAGGAGTACGTCAAGCGCTTGCCCAAGAGCGAAGAGCTGAACGCCATGACCGAGCAGAGCCTGAGGGCCGCCTTTGCCGGTGAGAGCCAGGCGGCTGAGAAGTACGTCGTCTTCGCTGCGCAAGCCGAGGAAGAAGATCTGCCCAACATCGCCAAACTGTTCGCTGCCATCTCGTTCGCCGAGACGCGACACGCCCGCAATCACTGGCGTGTGCTGGGCGGCATTCGGAAGACCGCCGACAACCTGCAGACGGCCTTCGCCGGCGAGTCGTTCGAGATCGACGAGATGTACCCGGCCTATGCCGAGATCGCCAAGCTGCAGGCCAACAAGGAGGCCTCGCGCTCCATCAGGTACGCGCTCAAGGCCGAGATGGACCACAAGCGCATGTACGCCGAGGCGCGTGAGGCGGCGCTGCAGGGCAAAGACATCGCCGATCAGCCGGTGAGCGTGTGCACCATCTGTGGTCACACCGTGATCGGCGGCCTGCCGGACAAGTGCCCCGTGTGCGCCGCCGCCAAGGAGTACTACCGCACGTTCTAAGATATAGACTTGGGCGGTAAGCGGTCGCTCAGGAGGACTCACCGGTGGGCAATCTTTTCGGCGTCGGGCGCGAAGCGCCGACCTTCTCACTCACGTCGCAGGACGGCGATGTGATCACTCTCAAGCAGTACCGGGGCGACTGGATGCCCGTGCTCGTGTTTTGCTCGGCCAAGTCCGTCGACGTGGTCAAGCAGCTCACGGCGCTCTCGGCCGCCGCCGGCCAGCTGTGGGGCTTGCGCGGCCAGCTCCTGGGCATTTGCGGCGCCAGCGGAGTGGAGCTGCACGAGCTCGTCGACGAGGCCGGCGGTGTCGGCTTCCCGGTGATGGCCGACGAGGACGGCGCCGTGGCACGGCGGTACGGCGCCTGGAACAAGCGCACCAACGACGTGCAGCCGCTGGCCTGCATCGTCGACCGGTCCGGCAAGCTCGTGTGGCAAAGCGAAGGCGCCGAGGCGCTCAAGCCGGCGGCGCTGACGGCCGCTTTCGACGCCGTCGTCCGCTAGCCGGCGGGCCGCGGCGCTCTCGGGCAGCGGCCCGCTCGCAGAGTCCAACGGTCGCGTGCTGTTCCGGGTGTGACGCCGGCGGGCACAAGAGGCCTGACAGCGTCACAACAGGAGCGACCTTTGATGACAGTCGGACAGACACTGCTGAGCGTGCGTAAGGGCACCGAGCACCGCGCCGAGAAGGCCCTCGAAAACATGGCCAGCCAGCTTGCCGGCGCCGCCGGGCTCGTCAGCCACAAGATCCTGCGCTCTGTGAGCATGTCGCCGCTGGCCAGCGCCCTGCACGACGAGGCTCGCGAAGCCGTCCTTGGCGATGTGCATTTCGTGATCCTCACCGAGTGGGAGTCCATCGAGGCCCACGACGACTTCTACCGCAGCGGGGGCGCGCAACGCGCCTACGCCGTTCTGGCATCCATTCTCACCAGCGGGCCCTACGAGGTGCTCTACGAACCGCTGGTCCCGGAGCCGGAACACAGCGGCCTCACCGTCCGTTAGGGCAGCGAGTACACACTGCCGTCAGAGAGCTTGACGCTGAGCTTGTAGCCGGTGGTGCTTGTGGTGGCGTAGCTGTAGTCGCCCACGCCGGCGCCGGGCGCCATCAGCGCCTTGGTGAAGGGGTTGCTGGGCCAAGGACTCACGAGTGAGCCCAGCGTGGTCTGCGAGGCGTCGCTGGGCACAGCTCCGTTGGTGGCCACGTAGCTTTGCACGCCCATCTGGATGGAGAGCAGGCCGGCCTTGGCCGCGACGTCTTTGGCCTGGTCGAGGTTGGCGCCCACCTCGATGGGGTTCTTCTTGCTGCTGCAGCCCGCAGTCAGGGCAAGCAGGCCTGCCAGGACGATGACGAGCAAGATAGCCGCGCGATGGCGCACTCTGGACCTCCTCGAAGAACGGCGTCTGTCAGAGAGTCGTATCGGCATGGGCGTGAGCGCACTTGAAGAGCGCGAGGGCGGCGCGGCACGCGCGCCGGGTC
>PMKX01000189.1 GCA_003158705.1 Actinomycetota bacterium | reverse complement strand
GCGCGATCCCTTCGAGGAGATCCTCGAGGAGCTCAAGCGCGCCAAGGGCGTCACCGACGACACCGAGCTCGATGCCGACGACCTCAAGGAGCTCGTAGTCAAGTTCAAGGCTGCCGTGCTGGCGCGCACCGGCCGCACCTTCCCNNCAGCTCTGGGGCGCCATCGGCGCCGTGTTCGGCTCCTGGAACAACGATCGCGCCGTCGCCTACCGACAGCTCTACGACATCCCCGACGACTGGGGCACGGCGGTGAACGTGCAGACGATGGTCTACGGCAACACCGGCGACGAGTCGGGCACCGGTGTGGCCTTCACGCGCGACCCGGCCAGTGGCGAGAACGTCTTCTACGGCGAGTTCCTCGTCAACGCCCAAGGCGAGGACGTGGTCGCCGGCGTGCGTACGCCACGGCCGGTGAGCGAGCTCAAAGAGGTGTTCCCCGACGTGTTCGACCAGCTCATGCAGGTGCGCCAGACGCTCGAGCACGAGCTGCGTGACATGCAGGACTTCGAGTTCACCGTCGAGCGCGGCCACCTGTTCATGCTGCAGACGCGCAACGGCAAGCGCACCGGCCTGGCGGCCATCCGCATCGCCGTCGAGATGGTCGCCGAGGGGCTCATCAGCCCGGACGAGGCGCTCATGCGGGTCGAGCCCGAGCAGCTCAACCAGCTTCTGCGGCCCATCTTTTCGCCGGAGGCCAAGCGCCGGGCCGTGGCTGAGAAGAGGGTGCTGGCCAAGGGGCTTGCCGCCGGCCCCGGCGCCGCCACCGGCAAGGT
The DNA here is from genome assembly GCA_003158705.1 of Actinomycetota bacterium. Taxonomy (GTDB): domain Bacteria; phylum Actinomycetota; class Thermoleophilia; order UBA2241; family UBA2241; genus FEN-672. The sequence goes on along the minus strand of PMKX01000189.1, from coordinate 4,698 downwards.
CGTCTTCAACGCCCCCGACGCGGAGGCGTGGGCGGCGCGCGGCGAGCAAGTGCTTCTCCTGCGTATCGAGACGAGCCCCGAGGACATCCGCGGCATGGACGCTGCCCAGGGCATCCTCACGGCGCGCGGCGGCATGACCTCGCACGCGGCCCTGGTGGGTCGTCAGATGGGCAAGGTCTGCGTGGTGGGCTGCGAGGCGCTCGACATCGACTACGTGGCGCGCACCCTCACCGTGGACGGCCGCGTGGTCAAGGAGGGCGACTGGCTCTCCATCGACGGCTTCACCGGCGAGGCGATCCTCGGCAAGCTGGAGACGCGGCCGTCTGAGGTGCTGCAGGTACTCATCGAGCGGTCGCTCGAGCCGGCGAAGTCAGAAGCGTACGGTCACTACGCCCACATGATGGAGTGGGCCGACAAGCGGCGCAAGCTGCTCGTGCGCGCCAACGCCGATCAGCCCGACCAGTCGGCCAATGCCATCGCCTTCGGTGCGCAAGGCATCGGCCTCTGCCGCACCGAGCACATGTTCTTCGGCGGCGAACGCATCATCGCCGTGCGCGAGATGATCCTGGCCGAAGACGTCGAGCGTCGCGAACAGGCGCTCGCCAAGCTGCTGCCCATGCAGCGTGAGGACTTCGTGGGCATCTTCCGCGCCATGGGCGAGCGCCCGGTGACCATCCGTACGCTCGACCCGCCGCTGCACGAGTTCCTGCCGCATAGCGCCGCGGAGCAAGAGGAGCTGGCGCGCCAGATGGGAGTCACGGCTGCGGTCGTGGCCGCCAAGGTCGAGGACCTGCGCGAGGCCAACCCGATGCTCGGTCACCGCGGCTGTCGCTTGGGCATCGCCTTTCCCGAGATCACGCGCATGCAGGCGCGCGCCATCCTGGAGGCCGCCTGCATCGTCAAGAAGGACGGCCTCGACGTGCACCCCGAGATCATGATCCCGCTGGTGGGCACCCGGAAGGAGCTCGAGAACCAGGACGCGCAGGTGCGTGCCGTGGCCGAGCAGGTCTTCGCCGAGCAGGGCGTGCGTGTCGCCTACATGGTGGGCACCATGATCGAGGTGCCGCGGGCCGCCCTCACGGCCGACGAGATCGCCGGTGTGGCCGAGTTCTTCAGCTTCGGCNNACCAACGACCTCACGCAGATGACGCTGGGCATCTCACGCGACGACGCCGGCAAGTTCCTGCCCCTGTACTTGAGCAATGACATCTGGCCCGCCGATCCGTTCGAGACCCTCGACCAAGCCGGCGTCGGCCAGCTCGTGGAGATGGGTGTCGCGCGGGGTCGTAGCACGCGCGCCGACCTCAAGGTGGGCATCTGCGGCGAGCAGGGCGGCGACCCCGCCACGGTCAAGTTCTGCCACCGGGTGGGCATGAACTATGTGTCATGCTCGCCGTTCCGCATCCCGGTGGCCCGTCTCGCGGCGGCGCAGGCGGCCATAGAAGAAGCCAGCGGAGCCAGGCTCGAGAAGTAGCCGGCGCCCAGGTCTGGGGGGAGTGTGGCGGTCCTGCGTGACACGCAGCGGTTCACACTGCGCGATGGACGCGTGGTGGACGTTCGGTCGGCCACTCCCGGCGACGCCGACGAGCTGGCGCAGCTCGTGGACGCCGTGGCCGCCGAGCCTGAGACTTGGCTGCTCATGGTGTCCGGGCAGAGGGCCGGGAATGAGTGGAAGCAGCTCATTGCGCAGGCTCAGACAGACCCGGCGTCGCTGCTGCTCGCGGCGACTCTCGAGGGGCGCCTGGTGGGCAATCTCGGTCTGCGGCCCGATCCGCATGGCGCCTCGGCTCGCGTGGTGGTCTTGGGGATGTCGGTGGCCGCCGACGTGCGCGGTGCCGGCGTGGGTACGGCCTTGCTCGAGAAGGCGCTCACTTGGGCGCGCGCGCGAGGCTTCATGAAGGTGACGCTCAGCGTGTTTCCGCACAACCGGCGCGCGATCGCCTTCTACGAACGGCACGGCTTCGTGACCGAGGGCGTGCGCCGCCGTCAGTTCATGCGTGAGGGCCGCGCCCTCGACGACATGCTCATGGCGCGCTTCCTCGACGGGAGCGCCGAGGCGCCGTCCGCCACGGCGCCGCCGAGATGAAGGTCGCTCGCCGGACGCGCGGGCTGCTCTTTGCCGTGTTCACGCTGGCGGCGGCAGCCCTGGCGGCGCTGCCGGCGGCGCTTGCCGTCTCCTTGGGCTGGTACCATACGTTGCGGGTGCCCGGCGACGTGGGCCGGGGCAGCGGCCTCATCATCATCTTGGTGCTCGTCTACATGCTGTGGCTGCCCGCTATCGTCGTCGGGCTGGTCTACGTCTACGACCGGCTGGGCTACCACTACGCGGTCGCCGAGCGCGCCCGCAGGGAGCCGCGGCGCCGGCGCCGCCGGCAGCGTGCCGGCCTGCGCTTTCTGGCTAGCCGGTCGGCCTCGGATCACAGCAGACGGCCTGCCAAGCGCGACAAGCAGGGCAAGGAGTAGGGCGTGGCGCGCATCGCCAAAGCCAGCATCGAGGCCGTCGTGGCCGCCGCCGACATGGTCGAGATCGTCGGCTTGCACACGCAGCTCAAGAAGGCCGGGCGCAACTTCAGCGGTCTGTGTCCCTTCCACCAGGAGAAGACGCCGTCGTTCTCGGTCGACCCGGTGGAGAAGCTCTACTACTGCTTCGGCTGCGGCGAGGGCGGCGACGTGCTCTCGTTCGTGCAGAAGAAGGAGAACCTCGACTTCAGCGGTGCCGTGGAGTATCTCGGCGAGCGCTACGGCATCGCCTTGGAATACGAGGAGACGAGTGCGCGCGGCGCCGCCGAGCGCCGCCGCCGCGAGCGGCTGCGTGCCTTGCTCGAGCAGGCCTGCTCTTACTACGAGCGCGTCCTCTGGCAGGGGCGGGCGGCCGGGGCCACGGCGGCACGCGACTATCTGCAGGTGCGCGGCCTCACGGAGCAAACGGCGCGCGCCTTTCGCCTCGGCTACTCGCGCGGCGGCTGGCAGCACCTGCGCGACGGCGCCCTGCAAAAGGGCTACACGGAGCAAGAGCTCTCCGACGCCGGCCTGGCGGTGGCCGGCAAACGGGGCTCGGTCTACGACCGCTTCCGCGGGCGCCTCATGTTCCCGCTAGCCGACGAGCGCGGGCGCGTGCTCGGCTTCGGCGCCCGCGCCCTCGGCGACGAGAAGCCCAAGTACCTCAACTCGCCCGAGACGCCGCTGTATCACAAGAGCGAAGCTCTCTTCGGCCTCGACAAGGCCAAGCCCGCCGCCGGGAGCCAGGACAGGGTCTACGTGGTCGAGGGCTACACCGACGTGCTCGCGTTGGTGCAGGCCGGGGTCACCAACGTGGTCGCCTCCATGGGCACGGCTCTCACCGAGCAGCAGGTGCAGCGCCTGGCACGTCTCACGCGCAACGTCTACCTGTGCTTCGACGCCGACGCCGCCGGCTTGGGCGCCATGGGCCGCGCCCTCGTGCTGGCGCGGCGTCTGGGCGTGACCATGCACGTGGTGCGCGTGCCCGAGGGCCTCGACCCTGCCGACCTCATGTTGGCCGGCCACAGCGGCGACGAGTTCCGGGAGCTTGCCGAGAACGCGCAGACGCTGTTACAATTCCAGGTCCGTTCCGTACTCTCGTCGCACGACCTGGCCAAGCCCGATCAGCGCACACGCGCGTTCACTCTCCTCCGGGGAGTCCTTGCCGAGGCTGCCGACCCGCTCGAGCGAGACGACGAGGTGCGCTACGTCGCAGACCGGCTCAGCTTGTCGGAAGAAAGCGTCCGCTATTTGCTCAGCACCGCCGGCGCGTCCGCTGGCGGCCGGCCGGCGGCGCAGTCCGAAAGGCAGTCGCCGGCCGCGGCTGCTGCGGCATCGGCCGGCGAGCGTCTGCTCACCGGGGTCCACGAGCTGGAGGTACGTTTCCTGGCTGCTTGCCTGGCTGTGCCCGTCAAGGGTCGCGCCTTTCTGGCCACCATCGACGAGAGCTTCTTCGCAAGCCCGCCGACGCGCGCTGCCTTTGGCCAGGTCTCGGCACGGTTGAAACCGGCAGATGCAGGGGAAAACCAGCAGACGGGCGCTTCGGCGCAGGAGCGCCCGGAAGGCGAGAGCGAGGTCTTCTCGGAGGTTGTCATCCGGTCGCAGCGGGAGTCGTTCGACGACCGTGTGGCCGAGGAGCTCTTCCTGCGTCTGCAAGAGGCCAAGGTGAGCCGGCTGGTCAACAAGCTCAAGATAGCCGTCCGGACTGACGAAACTGGAACATGTGAGGCACAGCTCGTGGAGCTCGAGGCGATGCGTCGCAAGCTCCGCGAGTCTATCCGTCTGATCCCCGTAGAGGAGTAGGTAGCCGACAGTGAGTGACTTGTCCGAAGAGCGCAAGACGGCGGCGGAGCCGGCCGAACTGAATATCGACGAGGTCAGGGATCTGGCCGCCGAAGGCAAGGAGGCGGGCTACCTCACCAGCGACCGTATCGCCGACGCCCTGCAGGACGTCGAGCTGACCACCGACCAGATCGAGAACATCTACAACCTGTTCATCGACATGGGCGTCGACATCATCGAGGGCGAGGTCAACCTGCTCGACGAGAGCCAGGAGACCAAGGCCGAGGAGGAGGTCATCCCCAAGCTCGACCTCTCGGTCAAGACGCCCACCAACGACCCGGTGCGCATGTACCTCAAGGAGATCGGCAAGGTGCCGCTGCTCACCGCGGAGGAGGAGGTGTCGCTGGCCAAGCGCATC
>PMKX01000186.1 GCA_003158705.1 Actinomycetota bacterium | reverse complement strand
GTGGTGTGCAGCAAAGTGCCGTTGGTGCCGCTGATCCAGCCGTCCTGCTTGTTGACGAAGTCGGTGGACTCCAGGTACTCCCTCGACCCGGTGTGCAGCATCTGCCAGTGGGCGCCACCGTCGGTGGTGCGCACGATCGTGCTTTTCGAGATGCCCTCGCTACCGGCCGCCCAAGCGTGCGTGGTGTCGAGCGGCGAGAGTGACGAGATGGTGTAGCAGTCCCACGCCGGTGGGCTGGACACCTTCCAGTGCGCACCGCCATCCGTAGTGCGCATAATGAGCGCCTGGTTGTTCTTGTTGTTGTAGCCGGTGGCCCAACCGTGGTCGGCGTCGGTGAAGACGACGTCCTGAAGGCCGTACTGCGAGCGGTGGTCGACCGCGTACGGCCAATGGACGGGTAGCCCATGGTTGCCCACGTTCCACGCCTTGAGGAAGCTCAGCCAGCCGGTCTGGTGGCCGAAGGCGACCTGCTTGGCGTAGTCGCTGCGGTAGTAAGGCCAGTCCGAGCCGGCGCCCCACCACAGGGTCATGCCGGTGAAGGCACTCGCGTAGGAGCCGCTCCAGATGTCCAGTGTGGCCGCCCGGGCGTCGGCCGCCACGGTCGCCGAGAGGGTCTTGAGGGTCGTGTCGGCGATCTGCGGATCGTTGGCCAGACGCGAGGCCACATCGGCGAGGTCGACTTGCCACGAGCCCCAGGCGTAGTAGCTGTGGTGCAGCGCCGCCTGATAGCGCGCCTTGTACTGCCCCAGGTCCGCGTGCAGTCTGGCCACCCAGGCCGTCAGGTCCGGCGCAGCGTCCATCACCGTGCTGACGTCGATCGACGACAGGCTGTCCCAGTTCTGGCAGCGCACCGACCGATAGTAGCGTCCCCAACCCGTGACCGTATCGTTGGCCACTTGCTCGGGTGTGAGGCTGGGATCGTCGATCAGGGGACGCAGGGCGTTGTCGTAGGGGATGCCGTCCTGGTCGATCTCCTCCTCGGAGCCGACCACGTACTTGACGAGGCCGGTGAGGCCTATGTCGTAGATGGCCTCGACGTCGGCCATGTTGCAGGCGTCGAACGAGAGGATGTCGATCGGCACGGCGGCCTCGGTGATGGCCGCGCGCAGCTTGGACATCGTGACGTTGTCGTCGCCAGATGTGCTGTCCCAGGAGAAGCCGCGCCAGCCGTAGCCGTGGTCACAACCCACCACGGCGAGGTGCTGGGAGGGGAAGCGGGTGTGGACCTGCCTGAGGAACCAGGCGAAGGACTTGCCCGAGCCGAAGTCTCTGTCGGGCCAGGAGGCTATTACCTGGACGTCGTGACCCGAGATCTTGAGGAGCTTCACGCCCTGCTTCACTTTGCGATAGTCGAGCATGACCACGACGTTCACGTCCGGGTTGGCCGGCAGCGCCTCGAGCGCCGGCAGCGTGAACTGCTTCCAGCAGTACATCAGGTTGTTGTCGCCATTGTCGTAGATGGCGTAGGTCCAGGCCGCTTCGGTGCGAGAACTCGAAGCAGCAGGCGCGGCCGCCGGCGAGCCGGCAGGCGCGGCGGCGGAAGCAAGTGGGGCCGCGCCGGGCGAGGCGGCCAAGCCGCCACCGCTGGCCAAGGCGAACCATACGAGAACAAGAGCGCACACAGAGACGAAGACAACAAGACGTTTCAATTGGTCCTCCTTGACGTGCCCTTCAATGAGGCGACCTACTCACACCGCCGTCCCGAGGTCTCGGAGGGGACGGCCTGACATCGTAGGATGTGAATACCTTGCCGCCGCTGCGCTGTCAAGCGTGGCGCAGTCGGCAGACGCAGTCCGGTGACCGCCATCGGCACCCCTGCTACGCTCCGAAAGGCACGAACGGACGCGGAGGACGCCATGAACGAGAAACGGCTCAGCAGGCTCGACATTCGCATGCTCGACCTCTGAGTCGTGGCCGGCGCCGCGCCATCGCGAATGCTCGAGGACGATCTCAGGGAGGCGCCGCTCTTCGCCGGGCTGACGTCCGAGCAGATAGGCAAGCTGGGCGCCGGGCGTCTGACGAAGAGGGCCGAGCGTTCAGAGAATCACCCTGACGAGACGGGGAGTGGCTGCGCCACTCCCCGTCTCGCGGTCAAGTCAGGGCACCCACACCATCCCGTGGTCCTCGCCGGTGGTGCCGCCGATCAGGTGGTCGAGCAACAGCGTGTGGGCGTCCGAGGTCATCGTATCGGGCGGCTCGAAGTCGCCGCTGTACCGTTCGTAGTCGGAGACACGCAGCTCCTTGAACGAGGCCAAGGGCGACGGGCCGCCGGGGAGGATCGTGTCGTTGTCCCCCAGACTCACCCAGCCGCCGTACAGCGTGCCGTCGCTCCAGTCTGGCGCAGGGGCGCCGGTAAACGTGGGGTCACTGGCGCGCAGCACGCCGTTGACGAACAGCTTGAGGCCGTCCGGGCCGAACTCGGCGGCGAGGTGGTACCACTTGTCGACCTGGGCCTCCACCTCGCCAGCGTCCCAGTCGGACGCCGCCATGCGCTGCCAGTCGTTCTGCATCGGCCCGGAGCTGCCGCCCTCATTGACGTAGAAGGCGAGCTTGCCCTGGTTGTTGACGACCAGCTCCATGATCGGCCCGTTGCCCGACGCGCCGCCCGGCCAATTGCCGTACCCCAAGCTCACCTGGGCGATGGTGCCCGAGACGGCCTCGCGTAGCTTGAACCACAGCTCGTAGGTCGCCTGGCTCAAGAACTGCATCTGGTCGTCCACGACGCCGACGAACATCGGGTAGCGGATGAAGTCGGCGCCGTCGACCGACCTGGCCACCCCATCCGCGACGTACGGGGCCATCTCGAAGTCCTGGCTCACCGTGACCGTCGCCTTGGCGACGCTCGTGTCGCACTGACCATCGACGTAGCCGGTCTCGTGGCCGACGACGGTGTAGTCGCCCGGTTCGACGCCGGTGAACGCGTAGGAGCCGTCGGCAGCGGTCGTAGTGGTCCGGTACAGGTAGCCGCACGGGGCGTCGTAGCCCTCGCGCAGCTCTATCCCGGCGCCTTCGACGCCGCTACCATCCAGCGCCGACGTCACCCGGCCGGCGAGCCCCTGAGCCGACCAGGCGACGAGGTGCAGATCCTGCCCCGTGGTCATCTGGCCTGCGGCCACCGTGACGTCGCGGCGGTCGGGGAAGCAGTCGTAGCCGGAGTGGGAGGCGTAGAGGTAGTAGTCTCCGGGGGGCACCCCCGTGAACTCGAAGGTGCCGTCGGCGTCAGTCGTGAGGGAGTCGATCTCGGTGAACCCCCACCATCCCTCGCTGACCTGGCGCAGGGACACATCGGCCCACCCGACCGGCGCGCCTCCGGGCTGCGTGTACACCGTCCCGCTCACGCCTTGGGTCGCATCGCGCGCGATGCTCACGTCCTGGCCCGTCGCAGTGTTGTCGGCGACGACAGTGGTGTCGCGCGAGTTCTGGGCGTAGCCGTCCTTGCTCGCCACTACGGTGTAGTCGCCGGCGTCGATGCCGGAGAACACGTAGCTGCCGTCTCCGGCACTCTCCGCCGTGTCTACCAGCTGGCCGTCGGGCGCTCCGGCGCCCTCGTGCAGCTCGACAAGGGCGGACTCCACCCCCGTCGTCGCGTCACCGGCGTCCAGCACCTTGCCGCGCACGCTGGGCAAGTGGTACGTCCCCGTCCCGTCGCCGGGAGTGCCGGACCCCGCCTGGTCGATGACGAACTCGAACAGGTGGAGCGTGTAGCCGACCTCGGCCAGGGTGATGTCGAGGGCCTCGACCTTGACGCCTATCTCCGCGTCGAGGCCCGCCTTCAATGTCCACCACGGGTCGTCGGAGGTGTCGGCCTCGAGCTTCTCGAACAGCTCGAGCTTGGCGTAGGGGCCGACCACGTCGTAGAGCTTGAACGAGAGGCCGGCGCCCACGAACCCCTTGAGCTCCAGGCCGCCGAAGAGCTGCGGCTTCTTCCAGGTGATCTCGTGGGTGGCGGTCTCCGTGTGGTGCCAGTCCTTGCCATCGTAGCTGACTCCCACACTGGTCTCGGTGTTGATCGAGAGGCCCGCCGTGATGCCGGCGGTCGCCTTGCCGCTGGCGCCCACGTACACCTCGAACTCCGGCGTGATGACGACCGGCAGCGGCCCGACCATGATGGTGATGATGGCCAGCGGCTCCTTGTAGATCTCCTGCTTGATCTCCTTGTCGATCGACGCCTTGAGGCTCACGCTCAGGTCGGTCGTGGTGGCCAGCGTCTGCGTGAAGACGGCGCTGTTCAGCCCGGTCCAGCCGATGTTCCAGTCGAGATAGGTGGTCGGGTCGAGCCACACGTCGCCCTCGACCTCGGCCGTGCCGGCGATCGTCGTCGTGATGTCGAAGCCGATGCCGTCCGTGAATTCGCGGCCAGGCGACCCGGGCAAGACCCCGGGCGGCGCCGGGCCGGTGATGAGTCGTACACCGGGGGCGACGACGCCCTGCGGGGAGAGGTCGCTGGTCGCTATGCGCTTGCTGAAGGCGACCTCGCCCTCGTCGATGACGTCGCTGAGGGTCGCCTGGGCCGTGGTCACCTGCAGGCCGCCGCCCTGATCGGTCACGGCCGTCACCTTGCGGCAGATGCCGCCGGGGAAGTTCGCGTCGGGGGCCGCGAGCAGCACGTCGCCGACGTGCACATGGCCGAGCTGAGCCGTCTCGCCGGCGAAGGTCATGGTGCCGCCGGCGGTCACGGCGCGCAGGGCGCCCATAGAGCCGGGGTCGAGCACCTTGGCCTTGTCGGAGATCACCATGCCCGGCGAAGGCGCTACGCCGAGGCGCACGGTCGGATAGGTCCAGTCACCCTCCCACCAGACGTGAGGCTCGAACGCCGACGCTCCTGCGACACAGGCCGTCACGCTGGATATGGTGTCGCCGGCGGGCTGCGCGATGACCACGTCGGCGCGGCCGTCGCCGGTCACGTCGCCGGCCGCCAACCGACAGTTCGTGGCCGGCAGCGGGCCGCCGGCGCCGTCGTACCAGGCAGTCGGGCCGGCGAAGGCCTTCTTCGACGACAGAAACACGTCGAGGCGGCCCGTCAGGTCGGGCTTGCGGTACAGGCAGATGAGGTCGCACTTGCCGTCGCTGTCGACGTCACCGGCCGCTAGCTGGGCGCGGCCGGCGGCGTAGGCGCCGTGCCAGAACGTCTTCTTCACGAACTTGTTGGCGGTGGCGGCGAAGACGTAGAGGCGCGACGACGTGGCGGTCGCCCCGTACAGGATCAGCACGTCGTCGCGGCCGTCCCCGGTCACGTCGCCGGCAGCCAGCTGCGCACGAGCGCACGAGAAGGTGCCGCGACGGGCTCTCCACCCGGTGGAGAGCACGAACTTCGTCCCGTGCGAGACAAAGCGGTAGAGTGCCGCGCTCGCGTGGCCGCGGTCGTAGAGTGCGACCAGGTCGTCGCAGCCGTCGCCGTTGACATCGCCCACCGTGAGGCGCGCTCGCGACCAGGAGAACGCGCCGGGCTTGGAGGTCCAGGCCGTCTTCTCGACCGCCTTGCTGCCGTCGCTGAGGAACACAGAGAGGCGGGCACGAGACTTGCCCAAGTCGTAAAGCACGATGCCGTCGCCGATGCCGTCGCCGTTCACGTCACCGACGACGAACTTGGCCTTGCCGACGTCGAAGGTGCCTGCCTTGCTGCGCCACAGCTCCTGCGGTGTGAAGGTGCCGCCGTCTGCGACCATGCACACCAGGGCAGCCGTGCGGTGGCCCAGATCGCGCAGAACCACGGTGTCGTAGCGCCCGGCGGCGTTGGCGACGACGCGTGCGTCGGCGCCACGAGCCGCCGGCGGCGCCAGCCCCGCGAGTGCGAGCACGGCCAAGAGAAGCGTCAGAGCGAGCGCCGCCAGCACCCGCCGAGACTGAGAGTAGAGTGCGAACGTGCCCATCGGTCCCCCCTTGCGATGGAAATGGCCCCAGACGATTCTACGTCAAGTGGGCGCCCGCGCCAGAGAAGCGGCGCTCAGAGACCGCTGAGGAGCCGCCGCTTGTAGCGCGCGTCGGAGATGTGCGGGGCGATCTGCGTGGCGCGCACCGTGGCCGCGGTGGCGCCCGCCTTGTCGCCCAGCGCGCCACGCACCGCGGCTATCCAGTGCCACGCGTCCGGCGAGGCCGGCGGCAGAGCCACCACCGCGTCGACGATAGAGCGCGCCAGCGCCTGGCTACCGTGGTTGACGAGCACATCCACGGCCGCGTAGGCCCAGAGGCCCTCGAGCACTGGGTGGCCGGGGTTCCAGCGCAGGCCGTCGCGAGCCGGCTGAGCCGCCTGAGCCTGCTTGCCCTGGGCGATCGCCAGACGTTCCAGCTCCGCGTAGCCGATGGCCCCTGTCGGGTCCCGGCTGATGCCGTCGCGGAGCAGGTCGTTACCGCGCGAGACCTGCGCCTGGTCGCCGTTCGTCATGCCTGCGCGCCAGAGGCGGCCGCCGGCTTCGAGCGGATACATCGGCTCCCATGGGAAGAGCGCCGCAGCATGCTCGAGCGCCGTCAAGGAACCGGTTCGCTGATAGGTGCCCATCTGCCGGTCGGCCCGGTAATACTGAGCGACGAGAACCGCGACACCGGCTAGCACCGCGACGGCGACAGCGACGACGGCCACGCGCAGTACGAGCGCGCCGCGTCGGCGAACCGGAAGCTGCAGCTCGCGCGTCAGGCAAGAGTCGGCGCGGGGACGGCCCAGCGTCGCGCCGGCGATGACCGCCAGCGGCACGGCCGTCACAGCGTCGAGGGGGCTGACCAGCAGGAAGACGCCCACAGCCCCCAGGTATGCGAGCCCGGCGGCCGCAGGCCACTGGTCTGCCTCGTCCCCAGCACTGGCGCCCGGGTTGCGCGGCGGGGCGCCGGCAGAGTCGTCCGCCGCGCCGGCGAAACCGAACGGCGCAGTCGCCCGCCACACATGGCGGCCGATCGCCGCCGCGGTGAGCGCCACGATGGCGCCCAGCAGCAGCAAGCCCGGCACGCCGCTGGTGGACCCAACAAGCAGAGGCACCGAGTGCGGGTCGCTGGCCACCTGCCAGGGCTCTGACACACGCAGGCTACGCGGCCGGTGCAGCCGGTCGGCGACCACGAACGCACCGGCCCCATAGCCGAGCAGCGGCCGGTCGCCGATGCCGGCCACGGCCTCATGCCACAGCTTGAGGCGCACTCTGTCAGATGAGTCGAGAGCTCCGGCACGGGTGTGCGTGGCGCCCAGGCGCCCGGCCAGCGAGCCCGACGAGCGGCCGCCGGCGAGCCTGACGAAGGCGCCGGCGAGCAGGACGGCCAGCACCACGCCGACGACGATGAGAATCCGGGCGCGGCGGCGGCGAACGAGCAGCACGACGACGCCGACCAGCGCTACTGCCACCCCGAGATAGGCCGCGCGGGTCACCGAGAGGACGATCGCCAGGAGCCCGCACGCCGCCCCTACGGCGACAACCGCGCGCGCTGCCAGGCGGGGCCGCTCGGAGAGGCCGGCGGCGAAGCCTCCGTCGCCGCCGGCAAGCAGCGCCAACCAGAGGCCCAGCAGCCCCACGCCCGCCAGGTTGATGGGGTTGCCGGTGGTGCCGGTCATACGCCCCGGCCATGAGGTCGGCAGCGGCCAGTATGTGTGCTCGCCCAGCCACGGGATCGTGTGCGCACCCAGCGCCTGGGCAAGCGCCACGAGCCCGGCGATGCTCACGAGCACCGCCGCGAGCAGCGCGAGCGTCAGCAGACTGGTGCGACTGCGCAGCAACCTGCGCGAGGCCAGGAAGAGCGTGAGCACGGCAGCCGAGAAGAGCACGCCGGTCCCGCGATTGTAGTAACCCAGCCAGGCGATCGCGGGAGCCGGCGAGGCCGCGGCGCCGACGACCAACCACCCGAGCGCCAGCACCGCCAGCAGGTCGACGAGATCGCAGCGCAGCGGCTCGCGCGCGTTGAGAGTGAGCGCCCAAACGACGAGGAGCGCCGCCGTCAGCACGTACAGCGGCCCGAGGCGGCTCAGATAGTAGGGCGCGAAGAGACCCTTGTCGTAGCCAAGCACGCACACGGCAAGCACTACGGCGACCAGGAGGAGGCCGGCCGCCGCGCCCGCGGAGAGGCCTAGACGCAGGTGCCGTGCCGGTCGTTGGCGGCCGCGCGGTGCCGGCTGCCGTCCGCCGCCGCGGCGCGGCCGCCGCCTGCGAGCAGCCTCACGCGCCAAAGGGCACCGGGCAGAGCGTGGGCGAGACGAGGAGATGGCCGCATGAGGGGTGGCCGCGCCATACGTGGCGCCGGTAGCGAGTGCCGTGGCCGGCGGACGGACGCAAGACGCGGTTCATCTGATGCCCACCTCCACGTGGCCCGAGATGTGCCGGTGCACGAACAGTACTCACCGCATGCGCCCGACGCAATGTGCTCACACAGAGCGACACCAGGTTTGGGAAGTATGCGGCAGTCGTGCGGCCTGCTGGTCAGCCGTGCGCGATTGTGCTCCGCAGTCCAGGGTTCTGGACGGGCTCGATGCTCCTCTGTCTGCTCATGGCTCCATCCTCTCAAGAGTCGGAGCCTCCAGGAAACCCGGGGCGGTTCATCCTGTCTGTGGCCACCTGCGTCTCCTCCTTGCTTGGTTGGTCCCAAGACAGGGAGAACCACGCGGTGGCCATCTACGTCAAGACCACAGAGCTCTTACACCACTCGGAGGGACACTAACTTGGGGCAGAGGAGACCGCTCGCTGCGCAGCGCGCAGATCCACACCTATTTGGGGTACTAGGTTTCCAAGAACCTTGACACGGTACACTGACTACCACTCACCGCCGCCAGTCACGATCGCTCCCTCGAACGCGAGTTCTCCAGCGTCGTTTCAAGGGCTCTGCGTTTGTGCGCGCGACCGCCTCTTGCGGCCGATGATCCTCGGCACGAAGACAATGCATGCACCGCCGATGGCCAGCAAGACCAGCGGCAGGCCCACGATCTGGGCCCAGGCGAGGATCTCCTCGGCTGGGCCGTGCGGGGTCACACCATAGTCCCCCGAGCGTACATCGACAGTGTGCGTGTCCGACGAACCGGTTTCGGCGAAGACGACAGTGTTCGGACCAGTCCACGACACGCTGGCGGGGAAACCGTCGTAGACGCGCCGCCAATGACTGCTCCCCTGCGCTTTCACCTCCGCCCACATGTACGTGTGACCCGTGGCACCTCCCAGGTCCTCATAGGCATACGTGCGCAGCTGCCACTTGCCCCCGGGCGAGATTGACACGCCGATCGGCTCGTTGCGATGCCTGGGCACCAGTCCGTAGTTGACGGCGTACCCCCATACGCCGCCGGTGGTGGCGAAGAGCGACAGCCCGACCCAGGCAACGACCTTCATTACTACCGCCCGAGGGGTTCGGCGCACTGGCACGACTACTGTCTCATTAAAAGGATTCTCAGCGGACGTCCTCATTTGACGTACTCATCGGACTGGTAGAATAGATGATACCAAGGACCCAGCTGCCTACCCCACTTCGGGTTCAGGTCATAGCCTTCCTTGACTTTGAATTGGTCGTGGTACTCGCCCACCGTTTCTTTCCATAGATTCTTGAACGGCTGACTCGCAGCACTGAGCACGGCCGCCACCGCGCTGCCGCCACTCAACTCCGGCCAGCTGAACCCCATTGAGCGACCGACGTACCCGAAGAAGATGTTGCCGAAGTCTTCGGCACTTATCTTGGCCGAACCATTCGGAGTGAACGCCCAGGCATGCCACGACCGCAAGTTCGCTGGCATGTCGAGTTTGAAGTCCCACTGCCCCCCCGTCCTTACCTTGTAGATCCACCAAGCGTACTTGGCCAGCTTGCCGATGACCGTGCCGAAGCCTGGGATGTTTACCACGTTAAGCACGTCGGCAGTGGTGCTGGCATGGCCGGCGCATAAGCGAAGCACCGTCTTGAAGAGCGAGGTGATGTCGGTGCCGTAGAAGGGGAAGTGAAAACGGATGTCGCGCAGCCCGGTCGGGTCCGTTCTCCCTATCGGATCCCCACCACAGTACTGATAGGCGCTCTCCTCACCATCGGCCTTGGCCAGGTCGGGGCTGATGAACTGGGCCGTGGCCGGGTCGTAGGAGCGCGCGCTCAGGTAGTAGAGACCGCTCTCGGAGTCATAGACGTAGCCGGCGTAGCGGAGCACCTGGTGGCTGGCGATGGCGGCCGGGAGACCGGGCGTAATCACGTCCGAGATTAGGCTCGTGTTTGCCGTCCACGTCCCGGTGGGGTTACCCCAGGCGTCGTAGCGGTAGCCGGCAAAAGGATCACCGTTGGCGTCCAGGAGCTCCAGGACGTCGCCATGTTGATCGGTGAGCACGGCAAAGAAGACTGGCGAGCCCGTGTCTGTCGGTGAGCGGTAAACGCCGCCGTAAGGTACCCCTTCCTCATCGTAAAGATAGTCGATCGACCAAGTGGTGTCGGTCTCGCCGTCGTTCTCGTCGGCCGAGAGGCTGAGCAGGGTGCCCGCCTCGTCGTAGACGTAGTTCGTGGTCGTTGTGTCACTGCTGACAGTCACCTGCGATTGAGTGCGCTGGCCACGGGCGTCGTAGGCGTAGGTCGCCTGGGTGTGGGTGGCGCTGTCGTCGTAGGTGGCCAGGCGGCCGGTAGCCGTGTAGGTGTAGGCGATCTGATGTGGGCTGCTGCTGGGGCCCTGGTAGGTGCGCCAGCCGAAGGTACCGTCGTAGGTGTAGTACAACGTCGTGGAGTTGCCCACCTGGCTACTGGCGAGCTGGTTTGGCTTGTTGGGGCTGCCGTAGGAGAGGTTGGTCGTGGAACCGCCATCTGGAGCGATCTGAGTCAGGTTGCCGGCATCGTCGTAGTGGTAGCGGGTCTGTTGGCTACCAACGTCGACGCGGGCCAGGCGGCCTTGGTAGTAGTGGTAGCCGTTGTCGATCGTGCCGCCGAGGTTGGGGTTCGATTCCGGCAGCTCGATGAGGTCCTCGGTCTTGCGGCCGCTCTTGCCGCTACCATTGTCGTAGGTGTAGGTGGCCTGACCGCCGCTGGCGTAGCCGGCGCCGGTCTGGCTGACGAGCTGGCCGGTGTCCGTGTCAAAGCCGCGCCCGCTCGTGATCGCCGTCGAAGACGGGCACTGGATCGTCGCCTGCGTCCAGTTGAGAGCAGCATCGCGGCTGTCCACCGTGCGCGTGGCGATCTCCGTCGAGCCGGCCGTGGTGTCGCGCTTGCTCTCGTTACCGGCAGTGTCGGTCCAGGTGCCGGTAGTCAGCGGGTCAGCACTGTCGTAGGTCTCACGTGTCGGCGCCGGCGAAGGCGGCTGGTCGGGGGTCGTGTTGAGGGGGTAGCTCCAGCTGTGGTTCACATCGGTGACCGCGTCTGAGTCTGAGGTGGGGCGGCCGAGAGAGTCGTAGTTCGTGCGTGTGTTCTTGACAGTGCCAGCGTCGGTGACCTGCGTCTCGCGGAAGACGTTGGCGAAGGGATCGTAGGTGTAGGTCACGGTGCGCCCGTCGGGGTCCGTCTCGGTGAGCGGATGGCTGCAGGCGTCGTAGGTGTCCGTGGTGGGGTCTTGCTGCGCCGTAAATGCATACGGTGATGTCGAGGCCACCGTGCCCTGGGTCGCAGAGGTCACACGACCGCAGGCGTCGTAGGCGGTGGCGGTCGCCGTGTAGTCGGCGTTCGTGGCCAAAAGGGTCCAGCCGAGGCCGTTGTAGGTCGTCTTGGCAGCCACCGGGTTCGAGCCGTCGGGGTCGCCGGTAGCGCTCGTCTGGCGACCCAGAAGGTCGTAGCCGTAGGCGGTCGCAAAACTGCCGCTGTCAGCGCTGGGCACGGTCTGCGAGAGCAGACGGCCGCCGCGGTCGTAGGTCGAGCTCGTGGTGCCGCTGGGGTCCGTCTGGCTGGTCACGTTGCCGGCGGCGTCATAGCTGTAGCTGGTCTCGCTGCCATCGGGAGTCGTCTCGGAGGCGAGGTTGCCGTCGGCGGTGTAGGTGTCGATCGTCGGCAGACTGTCGCCGGGCGCCGTGGTGTGCAGCACCTCGCCCACGGCGTCGTAGCCCGGGTCGCCTTGGTAGGCAAGGTGGCGGGTAGCCTTGTCGTCAGCGTAGCTTGCCACTCCCTCGTCCCACGACTCGACGATGTTGCCGCAGGCGTCGTAGAAGGTCTGGGCCGGTTGGCCGCCGACAGTGGTGTCGTCGCTTGCGATCTCGCGCCCGAGGCCGTCGAAGGTATTGACGACAGTCGAGGCGACGGCGCTGGTGTTGAGCAGCGTCTGCACCTCAGAGACGCGCCCGCAGACATCGTAGGTCGTCTCGGTCCACTGGGCCTTGGAGCCTGTACTGTAGCCGGGGGAGGTCTGCCAGCTGGCCGTGACTTCGCCCCAGGCGTCGTAGCTCTGGTTCTGGCAGATCCGCGTCGAGACGGTCTCCCCGTGGCCGTGCATGCCGATGTAGTGGCCAGTGAAGCTCGGCCCGCTGGAGGTCAGCTGATCGCCGGCCAGGTCGTAAGTGTCGTCGGTCTCGTTGCCGCCAGCGTCGGTCTGGCTTAGGAGGTTGCCGAAGGCGTCGTAGGTGCTCGTCGTCGTGAGATCGTCGGTTGTCGCATCCGAGAGGGCGACGTCGCGCGAGATCACATACTCGGGACTTCCGTTGGCCCAGTAGACGACGTTGCCGTTGAGGTCCTTGTAGTCGGTGACGGCCCAGGTACCGCTGCTCGGCGTGCCGGAGATGAGCTGCTTCTCTTGGGCCAAGGCGCCATGCAAAGTCTGGCCGCCGACCGTGACATCGCTGTAGGTGTACTGCATGTCTGCCTGAGCACCGGCGCTGTTGAGAACCTGGCTCTGCTCGGTCAGGTTGCTGTGGCTGTCGTAGGTGTAGGTAGTTGTCGAACCTAGTGGGTCAGTCATCGTGGAGGGATTATCACGGTTGGGATCCGTGTCGCTGGCCGGGTAAGTGTAGCTTGTCGTGTGGCCGTGTTGACCGTCAGCACAAGCACTGATTGCCACAAGCTTGTCGCCGCGGGCGTCGTAGATCGAGGCGGTCGTGTAGCCCAGAGGCGACTTCTCGCGCAGAAGCTGGTTGTCGGGTGACCATTCGTCGTACCAGGTGGCGGTCCCATCGCTGGCGGTCTTGGGGTTGGTGTAAGAGGCCTGGGTGCCGGTGGGCACGTTCCAGGAGAAGGTCTGGCTTACGATCGTGCCCGAGACGCCGCCGACACAGCCCTTGCGCGTGACGGTAGCGCTGCTGATCTGGCTACCCGTCGTATAGGCGATCGTGGCCTGCGCATCGCTGTTGGTCGAGTGGTCGGGGAAGTTGACCGTGACGATGTTGTGCGGGCTAGCGCTATCGTAGGCGAAAGTCTCTGCGGCGTTCGTGCCGCTGGCGGGGTAGTCAAGCGCGTCGATCTCGCTGAGACGGCTGCTAGCATAGACGTACTTGACGACGTGGCTCAGCGAGGTGTTGGGGTAGGTGGTCACCTGCCAGGGAGAGGCCGTCGTGTAGTCGACCTCACGCGTGCCGGCGGCAGTGGCATAGGTCGCCGAGCTGAGTAAGCTGCCTGAGTAGGTGAGGCTGATCTGCTGGCCATTGGCGGCCGTGATCTGGGTCATGAGGTTGGGCGTGCCGCCCGACCAGGTGTAGGTCACAGTGTTGCCGTTGGCGTCAGCCTCGCTGGTGAGCTTGCCGGTCGAGTTGAAGGTGAGCACAGTCCTGTCTTGAAAGGTCAGCGTCCAGTTGGAGCCGCTCTGGGCCAGAGTAGCCATCATGCCGTTGGGCGCCAGCCACACGGAACCGCTCTTGGCGAAGCTGCAGCTGCGGCCGGCTTCGTTGACGTAGCCGATCTTGTTGGGTAGCGCGCCCAGACTCAGGGCGCGCTGGAAGCTAAACCACCAGCCGGGGGCAAAACAGGAACTGCTGGCGCGAGTCGAGTAGTAGGTGCGCTCCAGAGCCGCGGGAGGGCCGAAGGAGGCGATCGCCAGGTCTGTGGCTGTGACATCGAGACGGCCCTTGTCGAGGTCGGCCAGCACGTGCTCAGCGACAAAGCTGCCCAAGTCGTAGCTCGTGCTGCGTTGATCCTCACGGACGTGGACGGTGCGGTTATCGAGGGCGGCCGCCGTGGTCGGGTCGCCGGCAGCGATCGACGGGTAGTCGGGGGCGCTGTAGAAGGGCACCACACAGAACAGGTAGTCGGTGCGGGCGTCGTAGCTGGTGCCGGCGGTGGCCCGATAGAGCGCGTTAGGGTTGTCGCGCAGATCGAGTCCGCTGCCACCCTGGAAGGGGTTGTCTGTCTTGTTGGACCACGAGGCGATCTGCGTGTCCGTGGGGTAGATGCCTTTGCCGGAGCTCGACCAGCTGGTGGCCGAGCCGTTGTTGAGGCGATCCACTTGGCGGAAGGCGTTGCCGTCGTAGAGGTAGATCGTGTAGCCGCCGGCGCCGGCGACAGTCTGCCAGTTCAAGGTCACGCTGCCGCGACCCTGGCCGTTGACATCGTCCTTGTTGTCGGGCAGACCATCGCCGTTGGGGTCGGTCTCCGTAAACCAGTTGGCGCTGGGCGCCGCCGTGTAGGTGGCTGCTGCTGCCAACGGCGGCGCCTGCAGGTCGACGTTGGTGTCGTTGTTGGCCCAGCCCGAGTTCCAGGTGTTGTCGCCGGAGTCCATACCCAGGTAACTGTCGAAGTCGTTGTTTTGCAGGTTGCCGTAGTCGTTGTTCATCGTGAAGGAGAAGGTCACCTGGGGCTGGCTGCCGCTGACTGTGGCCGAGGAGTTGCCCCAATCAGGGGTGAGGTGGCTGGAGCCGTAGTCAACGCTGCCGCCGGTGGAGTCCCACCAGGCGAAGTAGTTGCCGGTGCTGCCGATTGGGGTCGCACGCCAGCCGGGATAGCTGTGCGAAGGGTTAGGGTCCGCCTTGAACCAGGCCACAACGCCGCGGTAGCGACTCTGCACGCCGGCGTAGCGGTTGATGCCCATGCGGATGTTGTTCACCTGGCTGGGGTTGGCCACATCGCTGAGGGCGATGGTGACCTGCACGGTGTCGCCGACGCGATAGACGCTTTGATAGCCCGAGGCGGCCATCTGCGGCTCTTCGGTATCGACTGAGAGCTGCGGCCTATTCATGGCGGGAGTGGTGTACTCCGTCGAGGCAAACAGGCGCTTGTAGGTAGCATTCTCGTTGTCGGCTTGCTTGAGGAGGAAGCCGTAGTTGGCAAAGTCGCCCTGCACCCAGCCCTGCACGGTGCCGGTGCAGTCGACCTCGTCCCAGTGCTGCGAGTCGCCTACGGCGTCGTGGATGAAGTAGCCGCTGAGCGGCGCTGAGAGCGAGTTCCAGGTGCTGTTGGTGTCCGTCCAGGACTGGGTCATGCGATAGACGTGGCTGGGGTTAGAGAGCGTGCTGGGCGGCGTCGACTCGAAGATGTCGAAAGCGGCCGCTGAGATGTGATCGCCGCTCGGGATCGGGCTCAGATAGAGGGGAAACTCGACCAGGGCCTCGCCCTGGTTGGAGGTCTGGCCGCCGAACTGGCCGCAGCGCAGCTGCTGGGCGGCATAGTGGGTCTCGTAGGGACTGGCCTCGCCGATCCAGGTGTCCATGGCGCCAGACCAGCCGTAGAAGCTGGGGTCGACCTGCACGGGAAAGACGCGCTTGGCATCTGAGAGCCAGTCGCTGGGGAGGGTGTAGGTGACGGTGCTCTGGTCGGTGCCGGGGACAACCGTCATCTGGGCCTTGTCACAGTAGGCGGGATCGCCAGCCGCGTTCTGTGAGGCATCGTAGACAGACAGCGCACCCATGACCAGGCTGGGCTTGTCGGCGCCCTTGGCGTAGAGACCCCATTGGCCAGTGCCGTCTTGCTCCAGAGCAAGGCCGGGGTGCGAGAGCTGGAAGGTAAACGAGCTCGGAGCCGCCGCCGAGGAGAGCGAAAGCGTCTCTTTGAGGCCGTTGCCGGTCGCCTGGTAGCTGAGATCAGTGCTCGCAGCCACGGACGCATAGAGACCGCTGTTTCCCAGAACGACGAGGTTGTTCTCGGTGGACCCCATAACATAAAAAAAAAAAAGGATGGCGTTCTCGCCCTCCAGGCAGAGCAGCACCACNNCGGCGAGCGAGACCTGGGCGGAGCCGGCTTGCACAGTCACCGGCGCCTGGTCTTGCGTCTGGTCGGCCAGGGTGACCTTGACTGGGCAGGCCGTGGCCGCATAGGCGGTCGCCGCCGTACCGAGACAGGGGGCAAAGCTCGTGTTGATCGCTTGCCAGGCGCCGCTCGAGTCCTGGTAGTGGACGGGGCTTGCCGAGAAGACGGTGCGCAGTTGGCCGTTGGAAAGCTGGTAGGTAGTCGAGTACTCGGTGCGCTTAGCTGTAAGCTCCTTGAGGACGGTAGGCGCGCCTGGGGTGGCAGACGAACCGGCCACAGCCACCCCGACGAACCCCAGGCAGATCGCAACGAGTGCGACCGCCAGACTGCCAACAAACCAACGCCCGCACGTGCGTGCACCCATGACCGCCTCCCAGCTGACGTATCGTCTTGTAGCCCCAACACGAAGACACCACGATTTCACGATGGCACTCCACCCTGGACACTGAAGGGACACTGTGTGGACGGCGTGAGAGGTTGGTGATTCTTGCGCTAGCGCCCCGGCTGGAAGACAAGCCAGCCGCAGCGGATGGGGTTCCGATCTTCCCGACTTCCCTTGACGATGTAGTCCGTGTCTTTCGTCGAGAGAGAGGTCGTATGGATGACTGAGAAGCAGCGTGACATCAAGCGCAAGCTCGCAGTGCTCAAGTACGCCGAGGACTGCGGCAACGGCGCCAAAACCCGCCGCCACTTCAGGATCTCACGGCAGTGCTACTGCAACTGGCTGCGGGCATACGAGCGCCGCGGCGAGGCCGGCCTCGTCGGCGGCGGCGCCGACTCTCGCGGCACGCTGATATCATCGCGGCACGACCGCGGGAGGACCATGCCGGCAACACATAGACAGAGTTTGGCGGTGGTGCTCACGAGCGCGACGGGGCTCGTGAGCGTGATACTCGTGGGTGCGATCGTCATAAGCGCGATGCTCCTAAGTGCGTCCGCGGTCGAGGCGGCCGTGCGCAGCGACCAGCCGCCGGTGAGCGTCACGCTGGCGCGCATCCTGCGCGCCAGCCATCCCGGCGCCATCTACCTGCTGCACGCCGCCTCGCCCAGCAACACGGGCGCGCTCGCGGCGGCGATACGGGCCTCAAGCGCCAGGGCTATGACTTCGCTACTCTCGACGAGCTGCCCTAGCGTGGCTCGGCCGCCCACAGTGCCGAGACACGAAGGGCGCGAGACGGCGTGATAGCCTTGGCCGTCGTCCCAGCCGAGGAGTGAGACCGTGAAAGTGTTCATCAGCATCGATCTCGAGGGCATCAGCGGCGTCTGCCAAGACGAGCAGACGACGCACGGCAGTGCGGACTGGCGCGCCGCCCGCGAGCTCATGCGCGGCGACCTCGACGCGGCCCTGGACGGCTGTCTGGCGGCCGGCGCCGACGAGGTGGTGGTCAGAGACGCCCACGACGAGGGCGACAACCTCGACACCAACGAGCTGCCGGCGCACGTGTCGTTGATCAGCGGCACACAATGGGGCCTGAGCATGATGGACGGCGTCGACACAGGCTGCGACGCCGCCCTGCTTCTGGGCTACCACGCCCGCGCCGGCACGCTGGCGGCCGTGCTCGATCACACGTTCATGGACGAGATCTACGAAGTGACCGTACAAGACGGCGCCGCTTGGACGCCGGTCGGCGAGCTCGCCCTGAGCGCCGCCGTGGCCGGCGCCTTCGGCGTGCCCATGGTGTTCGCCAGCGGCGACGACAAGCTCGCCACCGAGGCGCAGGCGCTGCTGCCAGGCGTGGTCACGGCGGTGACCAAGTACGGGCTCAGCCGGCATTCGGCGCGCCT
The DNA here is from genome assembly GCA_003158705.1 of Actinomycetota bacterium. Lineage (GTDB taxonomy): Bacteria > Actinomycetota > Thermoleophilia > UBA2241 > UBA2241 > FEN-672. The sequence goes on along the minus strand of PMKX01000186.1, from coordinate 6,741 downwards.
CCTGGCGCCGGACGTGGCGCAGAGCGCCATCACCGCCGGCGCGCGGGAGGCGCTGGAGAGACTGCAGTCGGCCGAGGGTGAGGTGCGGCCGCAGCCGCTCGACTGGAGCGGCCGCGCCCTGCGAGTCACCTTCGGCCGCACCTACTTGTGCGACGCCGCCGCGACGTTCCCCGGCGTGCGCCGCCTCGACGGCCGCACGCTGGAGATACCGGCCGCACAGGGCGGCGACTTCGCCACCGTGTACCGCGCGTTCGTAGCCGTGGCCGCGCTCGCCGGTGCCTAGACCGACACAGCAGACAAAGCAGAGGGGGNNGTCAACCTGTACACGCTGCAGGTGTCGGGCGAGGACGTCTTCTGGGTCGAGATGCGGCCCCTCGAAGACGGTCGCTACGTGATCGTGCGCCGGGCGAGCGACGGCGCCATCGCCGACGTGACGCCGCCGGGCATCAGCGCGCGCACGCTCGTGCACGAATACGGCGGCGGCACGTACGTGCTGTACGGCGCCACGGTCATCTACAGCGATTTCGACGACCAGCGGCTCTACCGCCAGGACCTGCAGGAGGCGCCGGACTCCGGCGCCGGAGCCTACGGGCCGCCGGTGCCCATCACGCCGGCGCCGCTCGTTGCCCGCGGCCTGCGCTACGCCGACGGACGCATCACCCCCGACGGCCGCTTGCTGGTGTGCGTGCGCGAGCGTCACGAGCCAGACGGAGCCGTGGTCAACGAGCTCGTCGCCCTGCCCGCCGACGGCACGGCGACGCCGGTCGTGGTCGCCGGCGGCCACGACTTCTACTCCAGCCCACGCATCAGNNNGCCGGGCTGGAGTCCCGGCAACGTGCTGCACTTCGTCTCCGACCGCTCCGAGTGGTGGAACCTGTACCGCGAGACCGACGAGGGTACGGCGGCGCTCGCCCCGCTGGCCGCCGAGTTCGCCGAGCCGCACTGGGTCTTCGGGCTGAGCAACTACGCGTTCTTGCCCGACGGGCGCATCGTCTGCGTCTACAGCCAGAGGGGCTTTGACCAACTGGCCGTGATCACGCCGGACGGCCACTTGGACCCCATTCCCTGCGGCTACACGGTGCTCGGCGATCTGACCACCATCGGTACCACGATCTGGGCCCTTGGCGCCAGCCCCACCCAGGGCAACAGCGTGCTGCGCATCTCGCTCGACGGCGCCGCCGAGGCAGTGCGGCATAGCCAGAAGCATGAGATGGACCCGGAGTACCTCTCATCTCCCGAGGCGATCGAGTTCCCCACCGAGAACGGACTCACGGCTCATGCGCTGTTCTACCGGCCCGCCAACAAGGACTTCGCCGGGCCGGCAGGCGAACGGCCGCCGCTGATAGTGATCAGCCACGGCGGCCCCACCTCAGCGGCCGACTCGAGCTTGGACCTCGACATCCAGTTCTGGACCAGCCACGGCTTCGCCTTGGTGGACGTGAACTACGGCGGCAGCAGCGGCTACGGGCGGCCGTACCGCGACCGGCTCAAGGGCCAGTGGGGAGTGGTCGACACCGACGACTGCATCGCCGCCGCCCGCTACCTGGTCGAGCGCGGTGACGCCGACGGCGCCCGCGTGGCCGTACGCGGCGGCAGCGCCGGCGGCTACACGACGCTCAACGCCCTTACGCAGCGGCGCTTCTTCAGGGCCGGCGCCAGCTACTACGGCCTGGCTGACCTGGAGATGTTCGTCACCGGCGGCACGCACAAGTTTGAGGAGCGCTACCTGATCAGCCTCGTGGGCCCGTACCCCGAGGCCAAGGAGCTGTACCGGCAGCGCTCGCCCATCCACTTCGTCGAGCAGATCGACTGCCCGGTCATCGTCTTCCAGGGACTCGAGGATGCCATAGTCCCACCGGAGCAGGCCGAGATCATCGTCGCCGCCTTGGCCAACAAGAAGCTCCCGCACGCCTACCTCGCCTTCGCCGGCGAGCAACACGGTTTTCGCAAAGCGGCCAACATCGTGCGCAGCCTGGAGGCGGAGCTGTACTTCTACGGGCGGGTGTTCGGCTTTGTGCCGGCGGAGCACATAGAGCCGGTCGAGATCAAGAACCTCTGAGGGGGCCGGCGAGCGGCGGCAGCGAGCGGCCTACTCGAGCGGCGGCAGCGAGAATCCTGGACCGCCGGCGGGCTCGCCAGGAGCCACCTGTGTCGTCTGGCCTGCCTTCAGGCGCGCTGGAGCGAGCCGTCGAGGTGGGCGATGAGCATGTCGCGCGCCCGCTCGGCGTGCGCCGTAATGCGCGCCGCCGCCAGGTCGCCGTCGCCGTCCTCGATGGCCTGAAGCACCAGCCCGAGCTCGCGCGCCATGTCGTCCAAGTTCTCGCGCGTCAGCCGCTCGGGCTTCATGAGACTCTTGACCATCGGCACGTTGCGTACGCAGACTTCGACAAGGCGGCGATTGCCCGTGAGCTGACACACGCTCTCGTGAAAAGCTAGGTCGGCCTGCAGCGCCCGCTCCATGTCGCCGCCCCTGGCTGCCTCCGCCAACCGTTCGACCAGGCGGTGCAAGGCGTGGACGTCGGACGGGGTGTGCCGCGCGGCGATCTGCCTCGCGGCGCCTGCCTCGAGCGCCGCGCGCAGGTCGAAAATGTCTCGCACATCGGCACAGCTGACCTGCGTCACGTGCGCGCCGCGGTGTGGCTCCTCGGTGACGAGGCCCTCGCCGTTGAGCAGCTTGAGCGCCTCGCGGACCGGACCGCGACTGACGCCGAGCTCCTCGGCGATGACGACTTCTACGAGACGCTCGCCGTGGCCGACCCGGCCGGTCAAGATCTCCTCGCGGATGCGGTCGGCGACGTCCTCGGCGAGCAGCCTGCGTGTCTGAAGGGGTCGCATTTCGTAGAAAGTGTATCACGTCACAAGCGGAGGGCCAGTCCCCGGCAACATACCTGCACCTCGGCACGAAGGCGAGAAGCCTCATCGTCAACCAGCGACAGCGTCGTACGCCCAGTAGCGTCCCCTGTAGACAATGATGATGCGAATATCGCAGCATCAGTGCGCTCGATGTGGGAGCAGCTACCGGCAGCCGGCATGGAACGGCGCCTAAGCGCACGGCCACGGCGCACGGCTTTGCCGCGTCCCGCGACCGGAGTAAGGTTGGCGCGGACACGTAGTTGTCGATCGGCGAAGGGGTGGACGATGGCGAGATCCAGGGGAGCGCGTGCACGTTGGCTACTGGCGGGCCTTCTGCCCGTGCTGGTCGCGGCGACGTTCGTCACAGCCGCTGCGGCAGCCGCCTCACCGCCGTGGCAGCTCAGCCTCGACAGGCCCAACCCCACGGCGGTCGCGCAGCCGGCCGCCACCCGCGAGGCCGGCCAGTCCCGTCCCAAGCCGTACGCAAGCTACACGCCCTACGGCAGGATCGTCGGCATCCTGCGCGGCATCGAGAGGCGCAGTCAGCGCGTGACGGTCCAAGTCATCGGCCACTCGGCCGGCGGTCGCCCGCTCTACCTGGCGACCATCGAGGGTCCGTGGGCCTCGCCGCAGGCAAAGGCCCGCTACGAATCCTTCTTGCGCCTCATGCTCAGCGACCCGGCCGCCGCCGGCAACATGCTGCACAAGGGCGGCGACTTGCGCATACCGGTGTTCATCAACTGCAGCATCCACGGCAACGAGCCCACCGGCGTCGACGCCGGGCTCAGGCTGCTGCGCAAGCTGGCCTTCGGCCACGACGCCGCCACGCGCGCCATCCTGCGCAACGACGTGGTGCTCATTAATGTCGTACAGAACCCCGACGGCCGCGTTGGCAACCACCGCACCAACGCCAACGGCTTCGACCTCAACCGCGACTTCATCGCCCAGACCCAGCCCGAGGTGCGCGCCACCGTACGCCAGATCATCAAGTGGCATCCCACGGTGTTCTGCGACCTGCACGGCTTCTACAACCCGATGGCCATAGACCCGAGCACGGCGCCACACGACCCCAACTACGAGTGGGACCTGGCCATCAAGTGGGAGCTGCCTCAGGCCGAGACGATGGAGAAGGCCATCGAGGCGCACACACCCATCAAGGTCGACATCCCTTACAGGGACTGGATCGACCCCAAGACCGGCATCAGCTACGGCTTTGAGGACTACGAACCGTTTTACGCGCCACAGTTCGACATGTTCTACGGCCTCGTCGCCCAGACCATGGAGACGGCCCACGACAGCCAAGCGGGCGTGGCGGCCCACTACTGGGGCATCTTCACGGCGGCGCGGTTCGCCGCGGCACACCGAGTGGCCATGCTCAGCGACCAGCTCGCGCGCTACGAGCGCGCCCTGGCCGGCCAGTCGGAGCCGGCTACCGCCGACGTGCCGCACCCCATCACCTACCCTTACGCCTACGTGCTGCCCATGGACCCAGCCGGCCAGAAGGACCCGCTGGCGGCGCGCGCCACGGTGCGTCGCATGGTCGACGACGGCATCCAGGTGCAACGTGCGTCGCAAGCCTTCGTCGCCGGCGGCCAAAGCTACGCCGCCGGCAGCTACGTGGTGCCGCTGCGACAGCCGCTGCGGGGCCTGGCCAACGCCATGCTCTGGTACGGCCAGAACATCTCCGGCCTGACGCCGGCCATCTACGACATGTGCGCCTGGAACGCGCCCGAGCTGAACGGCTTCGACCGCGTCGCGGTCGCCGATCCGTTCAGCGCCCAGGTGCAGACCGTCACCCGGGCCAACAGTGCCGACCCGCCCGGCACGGTTGCAGGTGACGGTCCCTACTTCGCCTTGACTGACACCAGCATCAACGCCGTTCAGGCGGTCACCGCACTGCTCAGCCGGCACGTGCCCGTGTACATCGGCGCGGCCGGCGCGGCTACGCCGCCCGTGGGCACCTTCGTCGTTCGGGCGGCCACCGCCGCGCAGCGCGCCGCTCTCGACGCCGCGGCTCAGAAGCGCGGCGTCGACTTCACGACCATCGAGGTCGGCGGCGCCGACATGCGCGCCCTCACGCTACCCAAGATCGCCGTCATCAACGACACCGGCGTCGCCTTCGCCCTGCGGCAGCTCGGGTTCGACGCGCAGCGGTCACAAGGTCAGAACTACCTCAAAGGCTTCGGCGTGGTGCTCAGCGGCTACGGCGGCGACGGCGACGGCATCGCNNGCCCTACCTCCTCGACGTGACGCCGGTCATAGGCTCGTACTGGGCCGACAACGTGATCGCCAACCTGGACCTGAACGACGCGCAGCCCGAATGCGCCGGCTACCAGGCCTCGGACTACGTCTTCGCCTGGGAGCCCACCTGGTTCACCGGTATCGGACCTGACGTACAGGTCGACGCCACCTACGCCGGCGGCGACTACATCCTGGCCGGCTTCTGGAAGGGGCATCCGCCGGCCACCACCCCCGCCGGCCAGCCGGCCATCGTGAGCGGCAGCTACGGCAAGGGCAGCGTCGTCTACATGGGCTTCACGCCGGCGTTCCGCGCCCAGACCCCGGGAGCCTACCGGCTGCTCACCAACGCCATCTTCGACGGCACGGCGCTGCCCGCAGGGCCCTGAGACACCGGTTGCCATGAGCATCAGGCCCGAGGCCATCCACTTCCTGCTCACGTACCGCTGCACCTACGCCTGCGACCACTGCTTCCTGTGGGGCAGCCCGGAGCAGGAGGGCACTATGACGTGCGCTCAGGTCACCAGCGCCATCGATCAAGCGGCCGCGCACGGCTCGGTCAACATGGTCTACTTCGAGGGCGGCGAGCCGACGCTCGTATACCCCGTGATGCTCGCCGCGGCTCGCCACGCTCGCGAACGCGGTCTCGACTTCGGCGTGGTCACCAACTGCCACTTCGCCGAGTCGCCCGAGGACGCCGCCCTCTGGTTCGCGCCCCTGAAGGAGCTCGGCATCGCCGACCTCTCGCTCTCCAGCTACGCCTACTTCCTGGCCGGCGAGCCGGAGCGCCTGCTGCGCAACGCCGTCGTGGCGGCGCGNNGGCGTGCCCAGCGAGGGCTGCTCGGCGGTCATGTACAAGGGTCGCGCCGCCGTAGAGCTGGCCCCCGAGCAGGCCGACGCGGAGCACGGGGGCCGGCCGGCGGCGGCATTCACCGAATGCCCGTTCGAAGATCTCGACGCGCCTGAGCGCGGGCACGTGGGCTGCGACGGCGAGTTCCAGCTCTGCCAGGGCATCAGCGCCGGCAACGTGTGGGCGCGTGGCCTGGCCGATGTGTTCGACCGCTGCGAGCCCGCCGCGATGCCGGTGGTCGGCGATTTGCTGCGCGGCGGGCCGTACGAGTTGGCGCGAGCGCACGGTGTGCAGCCCGCGCGCGAGCGCTACGCCGACGCCTGCCACCTGTGTTACGAGACGCGCTTGCAGCTACGCGAGCGCTTCCCGCACATCCTGACGCCCGACCAAGCCTACGGCGTCGTCGAGTAGAAGGAGAGGGGCCACATGCCGTCAAGCAGCCAGCCGTCGGAGCGGGAGCGGTTCTGGGACCAGAGGAGCTTCGCCGTCGTCGGCGACTCGGCCATGAGGAAGTTCCCTCGCCTCACCTACAGCGCCCTCAAGAAGGCGGGCAAGACCGTGTACGCCATCGATCCCAGTTCCGGCGACGTGGAGGGCGACAAGGCCTACCCCCATTTCGAGTATCTGCCGACGCCGGTCGACGCGGCCGTGCTGGAGCTGCCCAAAGAGGAGACGGCCGCCTGGGTCAAGCTCGCCGCCGAGGCCGGCGTCAAGAACGTCTGGATCCACCAGATGACCGACACGCCGGAGGCGCTGGCCGTGGCCGAGGAGAACGACATGAGCGTCTGCACCGGCACCTG
>PMKX01000161.1 GCA_003158705.1 Actinomycetota bacterium | reverse complement strand
TGCCTCTTCAGCCTCTGCCTCTTCGGGCTCTGCCTCGTCGGGCTCTGCCTCGTCGGCCTCGGCCTCGACAGGCGCTGCCTCGACAGGCGCTGCCTCGGCGGCCTTGGCGGCGGCGGGCTTGACCTCGACTGCCTGAGGACCCTTCTGGCCCTCGCGGACCTCGAACTCGACGGCCTGATTCTCAGCCAGGCTGGTGGTGCCTGCAGCTAGGCCCGTGATGTGCACGAAGATGTCTTGTCCGCCTTCTTGCGCAATGAAGCCGTAGCCCTTTTGCGTCGAGAACCACTTGACTGTTCCTTGAGGCACAATTCCTCCTTGGAGTTTGAAGCGTGCCTTTTGCCGACGCTCGGGGGGGCAACTATGCGCGCTCTTCGAATGATCGGCCGCCCGGAGTGCACACGGCACTCCCGCAGCAGCACTCAGCGATTCTACCCGCAAACGGGGGCAAGAAAAAGCCGGAGCCGGGTGACGGACCGTCGGGCCGAGCGCGTAGACGTCAGGCCGGGCGGGTGACGACGAAGATGGCGATGCGCGCCGTCAAGTTCGGCCGGCGCAAGCCGGGCGCCGGCCGGTCGAACGAGCGCAGGTACAGCTCACGCTCGATCCGCAGGCCCTCCTCCCGGCACAGGTCGCGGAAGTCGTGCACGGTGCAGAGGTGGATGTTGGGCGTATCGTACCACTGGTACGGCAGCTCCTTGCTCACCGGCATGCGGCCGCGCGTCAACATCTCCCAGCGGATGGCGTACTGGGCGAAGTTGGGGAAGCTGACGATGGCCAGTCTGCCCACCCGCGCCATCTCGCGCACCACCAGGCGCGGCCGCCGCAACTGCTGCAGGCTGAAGCTCAGGATGACGATGTCGAAGGAGCCGTCGGCGTGGTCGGCCAGGCCTTCGTCGAGGTCGCCGTGGAACACGCTGAGACCCTTGGCGACGCACGCCTCCACGGCTGCCTGCGAGATCTCGACGCCGCTGCCGCGTACGTGCTTCTCGCGGATGAGCTCGGCCAGCAGCTCGCCGTCGCCGCAGCCGAGGTCGAGCACGCTGGCGCCGTCGGGCACGAGGCGCTCGATGAGCTCGTAGTCGAGACGGCGCATCAGCCCTCCCCGCCCGAGAACGTGAACGTGCGCGCCCCGCTGGCCAGGAAGGCGGCGATGACGCCCTCCATCTTCTCGCGCTCGAGCAAGAAGGCGTCGTGTCCGTAGTGAGAGTCGACCTCGTAGTAGCTCACGTGCTTGTGTGTGGCGCGCAGAGCGCTGGCGATCTCCTTGAGTTGATAGGGCGGATGCAGCCAGTCGCTGGAGAAGCCCATCACCAGGAACCGCGCCTGGACGTCCCGCAGGGCGTCGGCCAGGCTCCTGCCGCCCTTGGCGATGTCGAAGTAGTCGATGGCGCGGGTTATGTACAGGTAGCTGTTGGCGTCGAAGCGGTCGGTGAACGACAGCCCCTGATGGCGCAGGTAGCTCTCCACCTCGAAGTCGGCCGAGAAAGAGAACGAGTACTCGTGGATGTCGCGCAGGCGGCGGCCGAACTTCTCCTGCATGGCCTCATCGGAGAGATACGTGATGTGGCCGACCATGCGCGCCACGGCCAGACCCTTCGTGGGCCGCTTTCTGCCGTAGTAGTCGCCGCCGCGCCAGTGCGGGTCGGCCATGATGGCCTGCCGGCCGACCTCGTTGAAGGCGATGGCCTGCGTGGGTTGTCTGGCGGCGCAGGCCAAGGGCACGGCCAGGTGCACGCGCTCCGGGTGCGAGACCGTCCACTGCAGCACCTGCATGCCGCCCATGGAGCCGCCGATGACGCACAGCAGCTTGGCGATGCCCAAATGGTCGAGGAGCAGCGCCTGGGCGTTGACCATGTCGGCGATGGTGATCATCGGCAAGGTGGTTCCGTGCGGGCGGCCCGTGGCCGGGTCGACCGACGCCGGCCCCGTCGACCCGTTGCAGCCGCCGAGCACGTTGGTGCCGATGACGAAGTACTTGTCGGTGTCGAGCGCCTTGCCGGGCCCGATGAGCATGTCCCACCAGCCGGCGCGCTTGTCGGTCTTGCGGTGGAAGCCGGCCACGTGCGCGTCGCCGGAGAGCGCGTGGCACACCAGGATGGCGTTGTCGCGCTGCTCACTGAGCGTGCCGTAGGTCTCGTAGGCGAGCGTGATGGGGCCGAGCTCGTCACCGCACTCGAGGCGCAGACGACGCGGCGGCTCGGCCACCGTCACCTGCCGCGTGCGCACCACACCGGCCGAACCGGTGTCGCCGCCCACGACTTCGGCGACGTCGCCTATCTGCTTTGTGGTGGCCTTCTCGTCCGTGGTCGTGCCTCGTCAGCAGCTACCGGTTGGAGCATTCTATGTCCTGGCGGCACCCTACACTCTGGCCAGAGCCTGGTCGATGTCGGCGATGATGTCGTCGATCGACTCGATGCCGATGGAGAGACGCACGAAATCGTCTGTCACACCCGTGGCCAGCAGCTCGTCAGGCTCGAGCTGCGAGTGAGTCGTCGTGGCCGGATGGATGACGAGCGACTTCGCATCGCCGATGTTGGCAAGGTGCGAAAGCAGCTCCGTACTTTCGACGAACCGCCGACCGGCCTCGCGGCCACCCTTGACTCCGAAGCCGACGATGGCGCCGTAGAGGTCGCGGTGGTGGTACTTGCGGGCCAGGTCGTGGGCCGGATGCGACGGCAGGCCGGGGTAGCTCACCCAGTCGACCTGCGGGTGCCGCTCAAGGAACTCGGCCACGGCCAGTGCGTTGGTGCTGTGACGCTCCATCCGCAACGGCAGCGTCTCGAGCCCTTGCAGGAAGAGGAAGGAGTTGAACGGCGAGAGCGCCGCGCCGATGTCGCGCAAGAGGCTGACCCGTAGCTTGATGATGTAGGTGATCGGCCCGAGGGCCTCGTAGAACTTGAGGCCGTGGTAGCTCGCATCGGGTTCGACCAGGCCGGGGAACTTCTCGTTCTGCGACCAGTCGAACTTGCCCGAGTCGACGACCACGCCGCCGATCGACGTGCCGTGCCCGCCGATGAACTTGGTCGCCGAGTGCACGACTATGTCGGCGCCGTGGTCGATCGGCCTGATCAGATACGGCGTCGGCATAGTGTTGTCCACGATCAGCGGGATGCCGGCCTCGTGAGCGATGGCCGCCACGGCGTCCAGGTCGAGCGTGTCGAGCTTGGGGTTGCCGACCGTCTCCGCGTACAGCAGCTTGGTGTTGGGCCTGAGGGCACGGCGAAAGTTCTCGGGGTCGGCCGGATCTACGAGGTCGATCTCGAGGCCGAACCGTGGCAGCGTATGGACAAACAGGTTGTACGTGCCGCCGTAGAGGCTGTTGGCGCTGACGACGTGGTCGCCGGCGCCGGCGATGTTGAGGATCGAGAAGGTCACGGCCGCCGAGCCGGAGGCGAAGGCGAGAGCACCCACTCCGCCTTCCAGGGCCGCCACGCGCTGTTCGAACACGTCGGTGGTCGGGTTCNNGTTGCCGAACTCCTTCAGGCCGAAGAGGTCAGCCGCGTGGTCTGCGTCGTTGAACACATACGACGTCGTCTGGAAGATCGGCACCGCCCGTGCGTTGGTCGTGGGATCGGGCTTCTGGCCCGCGTGTAGAGCGAGGGTCTCAAAACTGGGATCTCGCTGCTTGCCGGACTCGCTGGTCTCACTCATCGTCGTGCACTCCTTGCGGTCGTCGCGCCAAGGCGCGGGCTGGTCAGATGAAGTACATCGGCGCCGCCGCAGCGCGTGCGGCGGCGTCGGCGATGGTCGCCGACTGCAAGACGTCGCGCACCGCGCGCTGCACATCCTGCCAGACCGGCTCGACCAGGCCTTGGGCCTGATCGTCGCCGGGCATTCGCCCGGCGCCGCCGTGCGAACCCTCGATGACATCGATGACGGCGGCGAACGTGATCTGGGCCGGGTCGCGTGCGAGCGTATAGCCGCCCTTCTTGCCACGCAGGCTGCGCACCAGACCGGCGGTGCGCAGGTCGTGCATCACCTGCTCGAGGAACTTGACCGGGATGCCGCCGAACTCGGCGATCTCGCGCGCCTGCACAGGCGCGCCGCTCTGGGCCGCCGCCAGACGCACCAGAGCCTTGATCGCGTATTGGCACTTGAGCGAAACGTGAAGCATTCTCAGAATCTCCCTTTGTCCCTAGAGTTTGCGTACTTTACGGCCGCGGAAGGAACGTGTCAAGAGGGCGGCGCTCTGGGGCCTGCGGCTCCGCCGGCCGAGCGAGCCGGCGAGAGCAGATGGTATGGTTCGAGGGGCGATGGCGAACACACTAGAGACACTGACGGCCGAGCTGCCCGGCTTGCGCACCGAGGCGCCGCTGGCGCCGGAGTGTGCCTACGGCGTGGGCGGCCCGGCGGAGTACCTGTTCGCGGCGCGCAGCTCGGACGAGCTTGTGCGCGCCGCGACCCTGGGCCGCGAGCTCGGCTTGCGCGTGACCGTGCTCGGCCAGGCCACCAACGTGCTGGTGGCCGATG
>PMKX01000055.1 GCA_003158705.1 Actinomycetota bacterium | reverse complement strand
GGTCAAAAGGGTTTCACGCTCATCGAGCTCCTGATCGTGATCATCATCATCGGCATCCTGGCCGCGATCGCGATCCCCATGTATCTCAACCAGCGCAACAAGGCCAAGGACGCCGCCGTCAAGGAGGGCATCCACAGCATCCAGATCGGCATCCAGACCTGGGCTACGGACAACAGCGACAACTACCCGGCCGCAGCTTCCTCGGCATCGACCTACGTCGACAGCTGGCCGAAGAACCCCTACACGGGTGTAGCAATGGGTTCGAGCACGGCCAAGGGTGACTATACCTATTCGCAGGGCGCGCAAAGCACAAGCTACACGCTCGCGGGGCACATGTCATCGGGTGACTTCACTGTACCTTGATCCAACGCCAGTTGGTGCGTAGCGCACCACGCAAGTCCCGAGGGGGCGGCCGCACTAGCAGCCGCCCCCTCGTCGTTCTCCGCGCCTGCCGTGCACGCGGCCCTTTGCCGGGCCGTGCGAGGCGTGTGCGGCAGGAAGGGTGTGCTCAGCACCGAACTGACGCCACGACGGTTCTGTAGGCAGAGCGGGCCCGCCGCACACGCGCCAGGGTCGAGGACGAGCATGGCAAACGAACGCTCATGACGAACGTGACGGACCATGGCGACCGACCGGTCGCTCTGAAGGTGGCCGGTCTGCGCAAGACGGTGCACTCCGGCTTTCGTCGGCGCAGCAGGGAGATCCTGAGAGGCGTCGATCTTGAGGTGCGTGAGGGCGACGTCTTCGGGCTTCTGGGCCCCAACGGCGCCGGCAAGACGACGACCGTCAAGGTCGTCCTCGGTCTCATGCGCCCGACGGCCGGCACCGTGGAGCTGAACGTCGAAGGTCTCGGCGAAGTCGGCTATATGCCGGAGAACCCGTACTTCTACGACTACCTCACCGGGCGCGAGTTCCTCCTGTTCTGCGCACGTCTGTTCGCTATCGAGGCGCACGAACGGCGCCGGCGAGTCGACGGGCTCCTCAGCGACGTCGGCCTCGAGGCGGCCGGCGGCACTCAGCTTCGCAAGTACTCCAAGGGCATGCTCCAGCGCATCGGCATCGCGCAGGCGCTGGTCAACGATCCCAAGCTGGTGCTGCTCGACGAGCCGATGACCGGCCTCGACCCGCTCGGCAGGGTGGAGGTCAAGCACATCATCGAGGCGCTGCGCCGGCGCGGCAAGACAGTGCTGTTCAACTCACACATCTTGGCCGACGTGGCGGAGCTGTGTTCGCGCATCGCGATCATGGACCGCGGCCAGGTCGTGTGGCAGGGCGCCGTCCAAGACGCACTGGCGGACGCTGACGGCGACCTGGAGGCGTTCTTCGTCAGGACGGTGGGCAAGTGAGGCGCGTGCTCGCCATCGCCGGCAACACGTTCCGCGAGACGATCCGCGACCGGGTGCTGGCCGTGATCGTGCTCTTCGCCTTGTCCATGATCGTGGCCAGCCTGTGGCTGGCGAGCATCAGTCTGGGACAGCAAGGGCGCATGATGAAGGACTTCGGGCTGGTGGCCGTGAGCCTGTTCGGGCTCATCGTGGCCGTCTTCGTGGCCGCCAGCCTGGTGCACAAGGAGGTCGAGAAGCGCACCGTGTTCGTGCTTTTCTCCAAGCCGGTGGGCCGCACGCAGTTCATATGGGGCAAGTTCCTGGGTCTGGCGGCCACCATGTTGGCCGTCATGGCGGGCATGGGCTTGTTCTTGTTCGTCGTCGACTGGTTCGTGGCCGGACACCCTTCGGGGTGGTTGCCGGTCGCCGTGGGCCTCATCTACCTCCAGCTGCTCACCATCATGGCGGTGACCATCCTGTTCTCGACCGTAGCGTCGGCCATTCTGGCGAGCGTCTTAGGCATCTGCGTGTTCGTGGCCGGGCAGCTCAGTCACAACGTCCTGTCGCTGACCGGTCTGGGCCATGGCGCCGTCCTCAGGGGTCTGTCGTGGGTCGTCTTCGTCCTGGTTCCCAACCTGAGTGCGGTGGACATCAAGGCGTCCGTGGTGGGCGAGGGCGCACCTGACTGGTCGCAGGTCGGCCTGTGGGGCGGGTACCTGGCGGCATACATCGTCGCCGTGCTGGTGCTGGCCTCGGTCATCTTCCGTCGCAAGGAGTTCTAGCGTGCGTCGCCGCGCGTCCGTGGTGCTTCTGCTGCTGCTCTGTGCGGCGGTGATCGTGGCCTTTCAGGTGACTCGCTCAGCCAAGGCCGGCAGTCCGGCACGCGTCTTCGTGCCTGCGCCGAAGTTCTTCCTGGACCTTTCGCCGAGCTACCGCACGTCCGTCGCCGACGTCTACTGGCTGTACGCCATCCAGTACTACGGCCAGCACGTGCGCGGCGACCAGCGCTTCGACTCGCTGCCGGCCATGCTCGACCTCATCACGCAGCTCAGCCCGGGGTTCAAGCAAGCGTACCTCTTCGGAGCCTTCGCGCTCATCGACGCGCGGCGTCCCGACCTCAGCTACGCCCTGCTCGAGCGTGGCTTTCACAACAACCCGCAAGATTGGCGCTTCCCGGCCTATCTGGGATTCTTCGCCTACACGTACGCTCGCGGCAACCACAAGGACCTCGTGGCGGCGCAGTGGTATGCCAAGGCGGCCGCGGTGCCGGGCAGGCCGGCGTACGTGCCCCGCTTGGCGGCAACGCTCATCGCCAAGGGCGGCCAGAGGGCCAAGGCCATGATCCTGTGGGCACAGATATACGCCACCGGCGACACGTACTCCGAGCAGAAGGCCGTGTCGGCGCTCGACCAGCTCCTGCCGGCCGGCAAACAGGCTCGCATGCAGGCCGTGGCAAGCCTGCAGGGCACCATGTCGCCGGCGCAGTTCAACGACCTCATAGCTGCGCTGTTCCAGGGCTACCGATGAGCGTGTGGGTCGCCGTGGCACTGCCGAGGCCGGGAGCCAAAGCACTCTGAAGACGGAACTGATCATAGCGGCGGCGGTCTACGGGCTGCTCATGGGCAGCTTTGTTAACGCTTGGGCATACCGGCTGCCGCGCAAGATCAGCGTGGCGCGCGGGCGCTCGTTCTGCCCTCACTGCAAGACGCAGATCAAGGCATACGACAACGTGCCCCTCGTCAGCTGGCTGGTGCTGCGCGGGCGCTGCCGGGCTTGCGGCGCGGCCATCAGCCCGCGCTATCCGATCGTAGAAGGACTCACGGCGCTTCTTTACGTGCTCGTGGCGCTGCACGACGGCTGGTCGTGGCTGATCGTGCCCCACCTCGTGTTTGTGACCGCGCTGGTGATGGTCAGTGAGATCGACATGGAGTGGCAGATAATCCCCGACGTGATCGTCCTGCCGGTCGCGGCCCTCGGCCTCCCGTTGATGATCGTCCTCGAGCCGCATCACTGGCTCGAGTGGCTGGTCTCGGGGTTGGCTGCGGCTCTCTTCCTGTTTGTGATCGCCGAAGTCTACCGGCGCTTGCGCGGCGTCGAAGGCATGGGCATGGGCGACGTGAAGCTGGCGCTCTGCATGGGCGTGTACTTGGGGACGGCGGTGATTCCAGCCTTGTTCATCGGCTTCGTGATCGGCGCCGCGGCAGGCGTTCTGCTTATGGCGGTCGCCGGCAAGTCGGGGAAGACCGCCATCCCCTTCGGACCCTTCTTGGCCGCCGGGGCGGTCGTGGCCCTCTTTCTCGGCCAACCGATCATTCACGCTTATCTGCGACTGATCACCCACTAGCCGCGGCCCGTGCTGCCGGGGCCGCTGCGGCGCCGGCGACGGTCACGCCGGCGGACCATCACCGCTGAGCGGCGCCAACGTCATCTCCAACCGTGCCCTGTCACCCTCCACGGATGAGACTCGGTGGGCTACCCTCCTGTGGACGTGTGCGCCGCCACAAGGCGTGCGGCACCTACTCGCGCAAGGAGGCGCCGTTGAGTGTCCCTCGCCGAGCCGGCTTCACAATGGTGGAGCTCCTCGTGGTGATCGTCGTTCTCGGTGTGTTGGCCGCCATCGTCGTGCCCGCGGCATCCGTGGTGCACGCTCAGGCCAGTGCCTCGTCTGCTGCCGGCGACCTGGCCGTCGTCCTGCGCTGGGCGCAAGCTCGAGCGCAAGTGCGCGCGGTGCACGTCCGTGTGACCGTCGCTGCCGATGGCTCCTACAGCGTCAGCGACCAGACCGGCGGCGAGGGCTGCGTTTGTCGGCAGGGGAGCCTGGGCGCTTGCGCATGCAGCAGCAACTACCCCGGCTCGGCCGTCGAGTTCTCGCCCGCCGGATGGCCCGCGGCGGCTGGGTCGTCGGTGCCGCGGGCCGGCTCGTTCGTCTTCACTCGGGGAAAGGCGACGTCGCGCGTCGTTCTTCAGCTCACCGGGTGCGTGCGATGCCCCTAGGCAGCGGCCGGGGGTTCTCGCTTCTCGAGGCCATGGTGGCGGTGGCGATGTTGGCCTGCACAGTCCTCGCAGTCACGGGCATCGTGAGTCTCGCCCAAGGGCAGACGGTGCGCTGCATCCACGAGCAGCAAGCACAGCAGGTGGTCGCCAACACCGTCGAGGACCTGCGCTCGCTGCCGTTCCTGCGCGTCGGCCAGGCGGTGGCCGCGGGCGAGGGGCACGCAGACCTCATGCTCACGGTCTTTCCGCATGCCTGCATCTCACGCAACCACGATAGCGCGTTCTACTGCCCAGAGGGCACCCCGGAGTGGCCTGCGGGCACCTTCGTTTCCAGCTCCCCTGGGCCTCTTGGTAGCCTTACCACGGCGGCCACCTTCGTGCGCAGCACCCCTCTGGGCTGGGTGCCGTTGCCCGAGCCGCTTGTCGGTGGCTTTGTGGCAGACCAGGCGACCGAGGTGCCCGGACCCGCCCTGCGCGTGACCGTGTCGCTCGCCTGGAGCGAGGCGGGACGTGCCTGTCGCACAAGCATCACGAGAGTCTTCACGGCCGCCGAGCTGCCTACTGGCGCGGTCACCAGGCAGGCGGCATGGCGCTGAGCCGCCTCCGGGCTCTTTCTGGCCTGGGCCTCGTGGAGCTCATGGTCGCGCTGGCAATTACCGCCACACTGCTTGCGGCAGGCTGGTGCTGGCTGATCGACGTGCAATGCTGCGCGCTGCACGGTGCCACGGTCGCCGAGGCGTGCACGAGTGGTGCCTTTGCTCGCCGCCTGATGGTCTGCGAATTGCGGCGATCGACCGGTCTGACTACGGCCGGCGTGGGCTGCGGACGTCACGCGCTCACGTTCGTCGTGCCGGCGAAGGACGTGCCGCAGCCGGAAGTCGTGTCCTACGTATGGGACGAATCGCGGCGCGTTCTGTGGCGCAAGGCGCCGGGGAGCTACCTTCAGGAGAGAGTCAGCGGCTTCTCCGTGCAGCTTTGGGACCAGGACGGCAGGTTGCTCGATCCCGAAGCCGACGGCGTGTTTGCCGACTCGGCCCTTGTGGCGGCTGCCCGAGTGCGTCTCAGTGTGACGGCGGACGGTGCCGGCAAGCCCGAGGTAGCGACGGTGGATGTGGCCTTGCGGGAGTGCCAGTGAGCCGCGCAGACCGCAAGGCCGGCTACGCCATCCTCGGGGTGTTGCTCATCACTGCGTTGGCAGTGCTGGCGGGCGGCGCTCTTCTTTCGGTGGCACTCTCGGCGGCGGATGTGGCCCATGGTGATCAAGAGAACGAGGCTGCGTGCGCGGCTGCCGAGACGGGCCTCTCGGATGCGCTCGAGCGGCTGCGCTGGGGTTGGGCCGACGACGGCTCGGCGTCCGGCACCGTCACGGTCGGTCTGCCTGGCGGTGAGAGCTATAGTTTCACCTGCCGCACATCGGCGCCCACGAGTGCCGACACGCGGCCTCAACCAGTCTATCAGGTGGAGGTCGTGGGTCGCTGTGGTGCGGCGTGTGTCCAGCGTGCCTGCCAGGCGTGGCTGGTGCCGGACGCGCTGCCTGCCGGTGTGACGGTGGCCGGGGATGTGCAGGTTCTTGCTCCCACCACCGTCGCAGGTTGCGGAGTCTACGCCGGCGGCAGCGTCTTCGGCCGCCAGCTCATCACGTTCGCAGACGGGGCGGGGAGTGGCGACGCCGCACACCCCGAGCTGTGGCCGCAAGCGGGCGTCCATGCGGCGGCCGGCATCTTCACGGACTCGGGTGAGGTGCACGGCACCGGCTGTGGCGCGCTCACCGACAGCGATGCACACGCTGGTGTGCCGCCGCCGGCTGAGCTGGTCACGTTGCCGGCGGCTCCGCAAGTGGCGGCGTTGGCCACCCACGCTACATCGGCCGGCGCCGCGCTCGAAGCAGGCACATTGCACCTCGACCGCCTGCCCGCCTTCGGCGGCGCCGGCGCCGTCGGTGTGCCGTCGACTGGTCTTCTCGTCGTCGTGAGCGCCGGTCAGGCAGGGCAAAGGCTGCGCATTGTCGGCCGCCGCCCCGCCCCGCCCGCCGCTGCGGGGCTCACGCTCATCGTCGTCGGCGACGCGACGGTGGTCGCCGACGACGATGAGGCCAGCTGCGACTTTGCCGGTGCTCTCGTGGTCACGGGCGATCTCGCCGTGGCAGCTCCGCTCTCTCTGGACGGCTCGCTGGCGGCCGCGAGTCTGAGCGTCGGGGCTGAGCTTCACGTCTCGCTCGATCAGCGGTGGCGCGCTGCGCCGCCTGCCGGCTGCGCGCGCGTCGTCGTGGCGGCGCCCGAATGAGGGTGCCGCAGCGTTGGCTTCAGCAGGGCCCTACGTGCCGGCCCCACGGGGTTGTCCTCCAACAATCGCCTCAGCCTGGGCAGGGTTGCGGCGCTGCGGGGCGAAGTCATCGTTCTAAAGGTATCTCCGCGAACTACCGACAACCCGGCAAGGCACGACGGGCGAGTGGAGTGGTCATGGCGAAGAACGCGGTGCGCGTAGGTCTGGACCTGGAGCAGTCGTCGATCGCAGCGGCCCAGATCAAGAGTTCGCGAACCACACAGATGCTCACGGCAGTCGCCGTGAGGGACATACCGGAGGGCCTCGTCTTTGAGGGCGAGGTCGTCGATGTCGACGGTCTTGCCAACGAGCTCAAGTCATTCTGGAAGGAGGGACGCTTCGCCGGTCGCCGCGTGCGCCTCGGCGTGGCCAACCAGAAGATCGTCGTGCGCACACTTGAGTTTCCCCAGATCGACGAGAAAGAGCTGCGCTCAGCGGTGGAGTTCCAGGCTCAGGAAGCGATCCCCATACCGGTCGAGGAAGCCATCCTCGACTACCAGGTGCTCTCTACGGTGGCTGGTGAGGGTGGCGTCCTGCGGCAGAAGATCCTTCTGGTGGCCGCCCAGAAGGACATGATCGGCCAGTTCATGGCGGTGGCGACCAAGGCCGGGCTGACCATCGAGGGCATCGATCTTCAGGCCTTCGCCCTGGCACGCGCGTTGACCCGCAAAGGCGCCTTTATCGACCGAGGCGCTCCCACCGACCGTGCTGAGTCTACGGCCTTGGTCAACATCGGTACCGGGGTCACCAATCTGGTGGTCTCGGTAGATGGCCTGCCGCAGTTCACGCGAGTCATCAACCTGGGTTGCGACGCTCTCGTACAGGCGCTCGTGAGCAATCGTGGCATCAAGCCCGCAGAGGCCGAGGTGCTACGTACCACGGTGGGGCTCAGCGGCGAGGCTCCCGAGGGCCTCATCGGTGACCTTGAGCCAGACACCATCGGTGATATCCATCAGGTGCTGGACGCGACCTGCGAGACCTTCTCGGACGAGATCAGGCGTTCCATCGATTACTACCACACGCAGGAACATGACGGTCAGATAACGAAGATTCTCATAGCCGGCGACGGCAGCATGACGAGGAACATCGACGAGTACCTCGGGCAGGCGCTGCATCTGCCTGTCGAGATCGGCAACCCGCTCGTCGCGATAGGCGAGAACAAGTCGGGGTTGTCGCCGGTCGAGCTCGAGGCGATCGCGCCGCGTCTGGCGATCGCTGTGGGCCTTGCCTTGGAGGACGAAGAATAAGCGGCATGAAGCGCATCAACCTGCTTCCGCCCGAGCAGCGTGCCAAAGCCGCCCGTGAGCTTGGCGTACTCTACGCCCTCGTCGGCTTGCTGCTGCTGGTCGTCGTCTTGGGTGTCATCTACGTATGGCAGAACGGTCGTATCTCCGAGAAGCAGGCTCGGGTCACTGCGCTGCAGGCCGAGGTTCAGCAGGCGCAGATCCAAGCAGTTGCCTTGCAGCCCTATGAGACGCTGCAGTCGCAGCGCACGAGCATGGCCGACACGGCCAAGCAGATCTACGATTCGCGCGTGATCTGGTCGAGCATCCTGCAGGAGATCAGCCTGGTCATACCGGACTCGGTGCAGCTCACGGCCATCAGTGCCGCGGTGCCGCCCTACATGTTGGCCGGAGGCCAATTGGTGAGCGGCCCGGGTGGGACGGCCAGTACGGTGGACATCACGTTCACGGGCAATGCCTTCAGCCACAGCGACGTGGCCGAGTTCATGACTCGGCTCGGCCTCTTGCCGCAGATCGACAACATCAAGCTGATCAACTCCGCCATCACGATCGTGGGCAACACCAAGCTTGCCGCCTTCCAGATCACCGTCCAGTTGCGCCCGTTCCTGGTGGCGCCGCCGTTGTCGGGATCGGTCGTGCCGGCGACCACGCCATTGCCCACGGCGCCGCCGACCACGACGCCTAGCCCGGGAGCCTCGCCGTGAGGTCGCGCCGCTGGGAGGTCTACATCATTGCCGCAGTGATCGCGCTCGTGGTCGTGGTCGCGTGGTACTTCGTGCTCTTGAGCCCAGTGCGCCAGAAGATCAGCACGCTGGACAGCCAGACGCAGAGTGAGCAGCTCCAGAAGCAGACGGCGGAGCAGACTCTGCATCGCTTGGAGCAATACAAGAAGACGGCTCCGCAGTCGAGGGCGGACTTGGTGCGGCTCAGCAAGATGTTGCCGCAGAACATGGGCATCCCGTCCCTGATCGTGGAGCTCACGGCTACGACCAAGGCGTCCGGCATGGATCTCGTCAGCATCACGCCTTCGGACCCGACAGCCGGCACGCCCTTCTCGGTGCAGCCGCTCAACTTGGTGGTCAACGGCCGGTACTTCGACCTCGAGGACTTCCTCTACCGGTTGGAGGACTATGCGGAGTACCGCAACGAGAGCTTCCTCGTGACGGGGCGTTTGCTTCAGGTGGCCGGGCTCCAGGTCGCCGAGGGTCCCGGCGGGCTCCCGCAGCTCTCGGTGACCATCACGATCGACGCCTATCTCTGGAGCGGTATCGGGGCAGGAGGTGGCCTGTGAGCCCTTCCAAGCGTTCGCGCATGGTCCTCATCGCGGCGGCCGTGGTCGCCGTCGCTCTCGTGGCGGTGCTCACCGGCCGTTGGGCTGCCGGATCCGCGGCCGGCGTCAGCCAGTCTGGCGGCGCCAATCCACGTGCCATCGGCTACGACTACGCGGGCACCGCTTCGTCGAACGACGCGGCGGCCGACCCACTGGCCATCGACCCGGCCAAGCAGGAGCCGGCTCTCGACAAGTTCAACAGCAAGGACCCGTTCACACCGCTCGTGCCCACTGCGGCTGGTTCACCGTTGTCGTCGCCTTCGCCGAGCGGGAGTGGTACCGCCGAGACGCCCACGGGGGCGGACATCAAGATCAACGACAAGCCGTACAGCGTGAGCAAGGGCGACAAGGTGCCGCCGGGCAGTCCGGCGTTCGTGATCGCCGACATCACCAGCAACGGCGTCAAGTTCGACCTTCTCCACGGACAGACTTTCTCAGACGGCAGCACATCCGTGCTGGTACCTGAAGGCCAGATCGTGACGGTCCAGAGCAAGGGCGGCAAGACGTACGACCTCGCCGTGGTCCAGCTTACGTACGCAGGCACCGGCGGCGGCGGTGGAGGGGGCGGCGGCGGTACTACGCAGGGGCACTCGATCAAGGTCCTCAGCATCGACAGTCAGAACGCCACCGCCTCGGCGACCTTCGACGTGGACGGCACCACGTACGCCGACAAGCAGGTCGGCGACACGTTCACGACCCATTGGGGTCAGATCAGGGTGGTGGCCATCGACTTCGCCGCCCAGACGGTGACCATCCTGCATGGCGACGTGACACTCACGCTGCATGCAGGGCAGGCCGTAGTCAAGTAGCTTCCGGCTCGCTGGAGTCGTGCTGCGAGGGGCGGCTCAGTGAGCCGCCCCTCGCTTCTTGTGCCCGCGCGCTTCCGCCTGCCAGCCTCGTTCTTTGCGTGCGGCTGAGGCGGTTGTGTATCGTTAGTGACCATGAGCACGCTGCGCTACCTCACAGCAGGTGAGTCGCATGGTCGCCAGCTTACGGCCATCGTCGAGGGCTGCCCTTCGCGTTTGGAGGTGTCGGCGGCCGATATCGACGCCGACTTGGCGCGGCGGCAACTCGGCTTTGGCCGCGGTGAGCGTCAGGCGATCGAACACGACCACGCGCAGATCCTCTCCGGCGTGCGCTATGGCCTGACGACCGGCGGTCCCATCGCTCTGGCGGTTGAGAACCGGGATGCGGCCAACTGGGGCGACGTGCTCGCCGTCGAGAAGCCGGCGGCGACCGCCGAGCCGGTGACGGTTCCGCGGCCGGGTCACGCCGACCTGGGCGGCGCGTTGCTCTACGGTCTGCCCGATCTGCGCGACGTGATCGAGCGCGCCAGTGCGCGCGAGACGGCGGCTCGCGTCGCCTGTGGAGCCGTCGCGCGTCGTCTTCTCAGCTTGCTGGGCTGCACGGTGCACAGCCACGTGCTCGAGATCGGCGGTGTGCGAGCGGCAAACACGCCTCTCGACGACCTGCCGAGCGTCGACGCCGATCCCTTGCGCTGTCTGGACCATGAAGCCAGCGAGGCGATGCAGGCAGCCGTGGTCGCAGCCGGGGCGCGCGGCGACACGCTGGGTGGTGTGTTCGAGGTGGTCGTGGTCGGCTACCCAGCGGGCGCAGGGTCGTATGTGCAAGCCGACCGTAGGCTGAGCGCGCGTCTGGCTGCCGCCTTGATGAGCGTACCGGCCGTGAAGGGCGTGGAGCTCGGTCTGGGTTTTGCGGCCAGCCGGCTTGCAGGTTCGGAAGTACACGACGCGATAGCTTTCGACCAGGATCGTGGCTACTACCGGGAGACGAATCGCGCCGGCGGCGTCGAGGGCGGCATGTCCACCGGCGAACCGATCGTCGTGCGCGCCGCCATGAAGCCCATCGCCACTCTGCGCACGCCGCTGCGCAGTGTGGACATGAGTACGCACGCGGCAGTCGACTCGCGCTTCGAACGCAGCGACGTTTGTGCGGTACCTGCGGCGGCGGTCGTCGGTGAGGCCGTGCTCGCCCTGACCCTCGCTGCCGCTGCTTTGGAGCGCTTCGGCGGCGCCACCGTGGAGGAGCTCGTGGCTGCGGTGGAGGCCGCCCGGCGTCGCGCCAGGCGGGTCTAGGGGGTACGCCATCGGATCGCTCGCCCTCATCGGCTTCATGGGAGCTGGCAAGAGCCACGTCGGCATGCTGGTGGCACATCGCCTGAGGGTGCCGTTCGTCGACACCGATGCGCTCATCGTCGAGCAACTCGGCCCCATCGAGGCGATCTTCGCCGAGCACGGCGAAGCCTACTTCCGTGATATCGAGCGCGACGTGGCCGTGGCGGCTCTCGAGCGAGCTCGCAGTCTGCCTAGCGTGGTGGCGCTCGGCGGTGGGGCGGTCACGGACGACCACGTGCGGCGGGCACTCGCCGAGCTCGAGCACGTCGTTTGGCTCACCGCTCCCGTCGACGTATTGCTGGCGCGCTGCGGGGGCGGCGCGGGACTTGCCGACGGCGAAGGCGCGGCGCGGCCACTGGCCTGCGACGAGGGTGTGTTTCGCCGGCTGTACGCGCAGCGCCGCGCAGTGTATGAGCAGACGGCTACGGCGAGTGTGGACAACGACGGCGCGCGGCCGCTGGACGAGGTGGTGGCCGCCCTGGTGGCCCTTGTCGAAGGCGGTCTCAGCGACCAAACGAGCCGCTCGGCGGACACGTTGCCCACAGCCGGGGAGGTGTGACGCACATGCAACGTCTGAGAGCGCGAACGCGCACGCGGGAGTACGAGGTGCTTGTCGGCCGCGGCGTGCTGGGCCAGCTTGGCGGCGCGTGGCGGCAGTGCAGCCCAGGCGGCCGGGCGGTCGTCTGCAGCGACGAGCACGTGGCTCCGCGCTATATGGCAACCGTCTGCGGGAGCCTCAGCGAGGCCGGTTTTGCCGTGTCGGAGATCGTCATCCCGGCGGGAGAGCGCGAGAAGAGTCTCGGTCGCGCCCAGGAGCTGTACGGCGTGCTCTACGACCGCCACGTCCGTCGCACAGACACGCTCGTGGCGCTCGGCGGCGGTGTCGTGGGCGACCTTGTCGGCTTCGTCGCCGCCACGTTCCAGAGGGGCGTGCAGTTGGTGCAGGTGCCCACCACGCTCGTGGGCCAGGTCGATGCCTCGCTGGGAGGCAAGGTGGGTGTGCACTTCCGCTCCGGCAGGAACTATGTAGGCACCTTCTATCAGCCCGGGCTGGTGCTGACGGACCTGGACACGCTTGCCAGTCTGCCCGAGAGCGAGCTGCGCGGCGGTATGGCAGAGGTCGTGAAGTACGCGTTTCTCGTCGGCGGCTCGCTGTGGGAGAGCGTATGTGGCTACGCTTCCGGGCACGGCGGCGTGACCCAGGACATGGTCCTCGCCTGCGCCCGCGTGAAGGTGAAGATCGTGGCGGGAGACGAGCGCGAGGAGAGCGGCGAGCGTGCTCTGCTCAACCTGGGGCATACCGTCGGGTCCGCGATCGAGGCTGCCGGCGCCTTTCGTGAGCATTCGCACGGCGAGGCGGTCGGTCTGGGCCTGCGCGCCGCGCTCTGGCTCTCGACCAAGCTCACCGGCCTGGCGCAGGCCGATGCCGACCGCGGCCAGGAGCTCATTTCAGCCCTGGGGCTGCCGGAGCGGCTGGCAGACACGGCGCCCGAGGCGGTGATCAGCCTGATCGCACGCGACAAGAAGGCCGGCAGCGAGGGCGTCCGTTATGTGCTGCTCGAAAGTCTGGGCAGGCCGAGGAGCGGGGTGAAGGTGCCGTCGGCACTGAAGCGGGAGGTCGTGGCATGGCTGACGACGCGTTGAACACGCTGTGGCTTCTGCACGGCGTCAACCTGGACATGTTGGGCAGCCGCGCACCCGAGCACTACGGCAGGCTGACGCTAGACGAGCTGGAATCCCAGGTCGCCGCGCATGCCGCTGGCCGAGGCTTCGCGGTGCGCTGCTTTCACACCAACAACGAGGGCGACATGGTGGAGAAGCTGCACGAGCTGGCGCGTGTGGGCGCGGCGGCGGTCATCATCAATCCGGGCGCCTGGACGCACTACAGCTACGCCATACGCGACGCGCTGGAGCTGGTGACGGCGCCCATCGCCGAGGTTCATCTTTCCGACATCGAGGCGCGCGAAGAGTGGCGCCGGCGGTCGGTCATCGCCGACCTGGCGACCGTGCGTGTCTCGGGCAAGGGAGTGGACGGCTACTTCGAGGCGGTCGATGCTCTGGCCGCGGCCCTGTCGTGAGCACACGGCTGGCCGCGGCGCGCGGCGTGCTCGAGCACCTTGGTCTCGACGGCATCCTGGTCAGCGACGCCTATGACGTGCGCTACCTCTGCGGCTTCCGCGGCGAGGACGCGATGCTTGTCGTCGGCCGCACGACGGCGCTGATCTGCACTGACTCGCGCTACTGGGCGCAGGTCGCCGAGGAGGTCGAGGGCTTTGCGCTCGAGCGTACCGAGGCGCTGGTGCGCGACTCGACCGCCGCCGCAGCTCGGGAGCTGGGAGAGCGTGCCGCGCTCGGGTTCCAGGGCGGCACGCTCACGCACGCCGACTACCGCCTGCTGCGGCGCCGGCATCGCGGGCGACTGCGGGATGTGGGCGATAAGCTGAGCCGTCTGCGGGGCTTGAAGGAACCGGCGGAGATCGAGGCTGTGCGGCGTGCCGCCGCTATGACCGACGCCGCCCTGGAGGCCGTGGTCGCCGGCGGTCTCGTGGGCAGGACCGAGGCCGAGATCGCCTGGCAGATCCGCGAGGAGCTGCACCGGCGCGGGGCGGAGGGCCCCTCGTTCGATACCGTGGTCGCGGCGGGCCCCCGCGGCGCCCTGGCGCACGCTATCCCCGGCCAGCGGCGCATCGTTGCAGGCGACCTCGTGGTGGTCGACAGCGGCGCACGCGTGGACGGCTATTGCAGCGACATCACGCGCACCTTCGCCGCCGGCGAGTTGAGCGACGAGCTGCGCCGGGTGTATGCCATCGTGCTGGCGGCGCAGCTTGTCGCCGTAGAGGCGCTGCGTCCCGGCGTCACGGGGCATGCCGCCGACAAGGTCGCCCGCGACGTCATCGAAGCCGCCGGCTACGGCGACGCTTTCGGTCACGGCACCGGCCACGGCGTGGGTCTGGAGATCCACGAGTACCCACGCCTCGGCCGCCGTAGCCGCGACGTGCTGGCGCCGGGCATGCTCTTCACCGTGGAGCCGGGCATTTACCTGCAGGACGTGGGCGGCGTGCGCATAGAGGACACGGTGGTCTTGGGCGAGGACGGCTGCCGCCTTCTGACGCTCTTCCCGAAAGAGCTCGTGACCGTCGGCTAGCCGGACGGCCGCACGGCCCGCCTTCTGCGGCGCACGCCGTTTCCTGTATCATTACGTCTCTGTCCGTCGCCGGTCGAGCGCCCAAATGCAGGAGCCCATGGCAGAGGTAGTCTCCACCAATCAGTTCAAGAACGGCATCGCCATCGAGATCGAGGGCGACTTCTTCACCATCGTCGAGTTCCAGCACGTCAAGCCGGGCAAGGGCGGCGCGTTCGTGCGCACCAAGGTGCGCAACATAGCCACCGGTGCGGTCCTCGACAGGACGTTCCGTTCCGGCGAGAAGTTCACCCGCGTCCACACACAGTCGCGCAAGATGCAGTTCCTCTATGCGACCGACACCGAAGTCGTGCTCATGGACGAGCAGACGTATGAGCAGGTCTCGGTGCCGCCCTCGCTGGCTGCGGACGCGCTCAAATGGGTGGTCGAGAACATGAACGTCGACCTCATGTACCTCAACGGCCAGCCGTCGGCGGTGGAAGCTCCTACCTCCGTGGAGCTGGCAGTCACGCACACCGAACCGGGGCTGCGCGGCGACACGGCGCAGGGCGGCACCAAGCCAGCCACGCTCGAGACGGGCGTGGCCATCCAGGTGCCGCTCTTCATCGAGCAGGGCGAGCGCGTCAAGGTCGACACGCGCAGCGGCGAGTACTTGTCCCGGGCCTGAGGGCCGTCGCCGGCGAGGAGAGACGAGCATGCGAGCGCGACGCATCAGGATCACCGACACCACGCTGCGCGACGCTCATCAGTCGCTCTGGGCGACGCGCATGCGCACCGCCGACATGCTGCCCATCCTGCCGGCTCTGGACGACGTCGGTTTCCACTCGCTCGAGGTGTGGGGCGGCGCTACGTTCGACGCCTCGCTGCGCTACCTCGACGAAGACCCGTGGGAGCGGCTGCGGGTCATCAAGCGACACGTGGTGCGCACACCGCTGCAGATGCTGCTCCGCGGCCANNGACGACATCGTGCGCCGCTTCGTGCACAAGTCGGCCGAGAACGGCATCGACATCTTCCGCGTCTTCGACGCGCTCAACGACGCACGCAACTTCGAGACCGCCGCCGCTGCCATCAAGGAGACCGGCAAGCACTTCCAGGCCGCCGTCGTCTACACCATCTCGCCGGTGCACTCGCTCGACCACTACGTGGACGTAGCCCACCAGCTGGTCGAGATGGGTGCCGACTCTCTGTGCATCAAGGACATGGCGGCGCTCTTGTCGCCCTTCTACGCCGAGCAGCTGATCGCGCGCCTCAAGGCCGAGATCGACCTGCCGCTCCAGCTGCACTGCCACTACATCGGTGGTCTGGCGCCGATGACCTACCTCAAGGCGATCGAGGCCGGCGTGGACGTGATCGACACCGCCACCGTGCCGCTGGCCTTCGGCAACTCACAGCCGGCCACCGAGATGGTCGTGACGGCGCTCATCGGTACCCCGTATGACTCGGAGCTCGACCTCGAGAAGCTCTTCGCAATCGCCAAGTACTTCGAAGGGGTGCGCATCCAGGAGGGGTTCGACCGCGGGGTCACGTCGCTGACGCACATGCAGGTGTACTCGCACCAGGTGCCCGGCGGCATGATCAGCAACCT
>PMKX01000181.1 GCA_003158705.1 Actinomycetota bacterium | reverse complement strand
GCGGCCGTCGTTTCTGTGGTCGGCCGGCGCCGGGATGACGAGCGTGCTGCCGGCCAGGGTCTGCCAAGGACCGGCGTCGATCTTGTAGAGCGTGCGCTCCACACCGGAACCGCCGGCGTTGTCGGTGGCCGAGAAGCCGAGTGTCACCGGGTGGCGATGCCAGAGGCGGTCGGCCTTGGTGGTCGTCGCGGGCGGCACCGTGTCGAGGGTGATCGTATCGGCGACGACCGGCAACATGGAGCCCAGCTGATTCTCAAACTGAGCGTAAACGGTGTGCTGGCCATCGCCCGCCGGCAACGTCATCACCGACGGTGACGCGAAAGGCTGCCACGCGGGCCACTCGGCAAGGTCGCAGGTCAGCCGCATGTGCGTGATGTCCGTGAACTGGTCGGCCGGCATCGCGCTCACGCTCACCACAGGGTCGCTCGTGGCGGCGACGTCGTCGTTCAGGACGATGCCGCCGTGCCAGGCCAACGCCTCTTCCACGGCAGCGGCTATCGCCTCGTGGCCGGCATCGTTCGGGTGGAAGGCGTCGGACGTGCCGTTGTACGTGGGTGTTCCGGCGGGACCGGTGTAGAAGCCGTCGTCACTCAGGGACTCCAGGCTTACGTAGCAGCCGCCGTACTCGGTGGCCAGATCCGCGATGAGGCTGTCGTAGAGATCCCTGTTGGTGTTCTGCTGCCAGACGCTCAGGAGCACGAGGCGGGCCTGCGGGCGTGCGCTGCGCACCGCCTCGAGAACGGTGCGGTAGTCTGCCACGAAGTCCGAGCCGGATGTGGGCTGCCCGGTGGGATACCCGGACGCGTCGTTGGTGCCCAGCTCGATCACGGCTACATCGGCGCCGGTGGCGCTGATCTGGGTCGCCTCGTCGGCGGCGCCGCCGATCTTGGCGCCGGGCACCGCCATCCGCGTCGAGGTGGGGTAGCCGTGTGCCGCCAACCACGCGCTCGTCAGCGCGAAGTACGACTGCTGTTCGGTCGTGGCGTAGAAGCCTGCGGTCAGCGAGTCGCCGATGAAAAGGACGTCGGTGGCTCGCGCCACGCTCGGAATGACCAACAGACAGAGTGTCATCGTCAGCAGGCATGAGGCGAGGCGGCGACTGACCGGCAGCGCCTGCCGGCGGGCACCCCGCCTCGTCGTCTTCGCGTCGGCGCTCATACGGGCTGTGCCGCGGCGCCCGGCTCGAGTTCCTCCCAGGATCGGCTGCGCCGCGAGGTCGCCACCAGCGTCGCCAGCTCCAGTCGGTAGCGGCTCACGTCAGCGACGCGTCGCACCGGCCTGAAGCCGTTGCCCTCCAGCACTTCGGGATTGAAGAGGTTGGCCTCGCGCAGGTAGCCGCGAAAGCGCTCCTCCGCCGGCGAACGCGTGGCGGCGAAGGCTTCGAGCGCCGCCACGCGCCTGTGCTTGAGCGCGGCCTGGATCTCTTGGAGCAGGCGCTGAAAGCCGGTCAGGTACTGCTCGTCGTAGAAGTAGGAGCACATGAGCAAGAAGGCGTCGGCGGCCGGCGGGCCGGCCGGCAGGCTGTGGCTGCAAGAGACCAGGTGGGCCGGGGCCGTGTGCATCCAGCCGAGCACCTTGTCGCCGTCCAGGAGAGCACGCCCAAAGAAGCCGGCCTCGGCCTCGACGGCGTACTCCCAAGTCAAGCGGGGCGATGGTGAGGCAGGCCGATCCTCGGCGGGCCTGCCGCGCTGCCACCAGTCGCACGTGCGGCAGACCGGCGCCAGCACGTCGCGCGTGGCGCCGTTCAGGTCGATGGCTCTCACGTCTCCGGCGTGTCCTCGATGGCGACGTCGTCGACGAACACGTGCACGTGGGCGATCTCGGCGCCGATCATGGTGGCGAGGTACGTGGCCGCCGCCTCGGCGACCTTGTCGGCGACGTCGGGAATGCGTGCACCGGGGGAGACCACGATGTGGACCTCGAGCGCCCGCCCGTCCTGTTCGTCCAGACGCACGGGCCCGCGGCCCTCGATGTGCACCTTCTCACCCAGCGACTGCAGGGGATGGCGGTGCAGGTCGGCCACACCGGGGATCTCCTTGATGGCATCCCACACGTACGACGTGATCACATCGGGCGAGAAGCTACTCTGCGGATCGTCGGACACGGTCACCTCACATTTGTCGCCGGCCCGATTATAGACATGTCGGGCGAACCGCGAAACGCCACCGGGCAGCTTGGCCTCCATTTGCGAACCCCTGGGTGCTCCCCTATACTCGTTCGGCCGTGGAGGCTCCTTGTCGACCCCGGCGTCATACCCATGGATCGAGCGAACACACACAGCCCTGACGTGACGGTCTACCGCGCCGAGTGGGTGCTGCCGGTATCGGCGGCTCCCATCGCCGACGGCGCCGTAGCCGTGCGCGACGGCCAGATCATCGCCGTCGGCGCCGCCGGCGACGTGCGTCGCGAGCATCCGCAGGCCGCGGTGGACGACCTGGGGCAGTCGATCATCATGCCGGGGTTCGTCAACACCCACTGCCACCTCGAGTACACGACCTTCCGTGGCATCCTCGACGATGAGGGCTTTGGCGACTGGATCATCGACCTGGTGGAGGTCAAGGCCTCCCTCACACCCGAGGAGTATCTGCTCAGCGCCCGCCTCGGGGCGGTCGAGTCGCTGGCTTCGGGCATCACGACCATCGCCGACTCTACTTACGCCGGTGTCACGCCCGCGGCGGTCACCGAGGCCGGTCTGCGCGGCCGCCTCTATCTCGAGGTCTTCGGCATCGACGACAAGCGCCTCGACGAGACCATGGCGGACGTGGACCAGCGCGTGCAGGCCGCCCGCGCTGCGGCGCCGCCGCTGGTCGAGATCGGCCTCGCGCCACACGCGCCGTACACGGTCTCCAGCCGCCTGTACCAGGAGATCGCGAGCTACTGTCGCGAAAGGGGCCTGAGCGTGGCCAGCCACGTCGCCGAGAGTAGGGAAGAGCTGGCCTACATCCGCTCAGGGTCAGGCAGGTTCGCGCACGACTTCCGCGAGAAGGTCGGCTGGGAGCGCATGCTGGTGCAGCCGTACGGGGTGAGCCCCATCAAGTACCTGCAGCAATGGGGCGCGTTCGACGAGCACTTCTTGGCCGTGCACTGCGTGCAGGCCAACAGCGACGACATCCGCATCCTCAAGTCCAAGAACGCCGCCGTGGCCCACTGCCCCAAGAGCAATGCCAAGCTCGGTTGCGGCATCGCGCCGTTGCGCGACCTGATGCACGAGGGTGTGCGCGTGGGCTTTGGCACGGACAGCCCCGCCTCCAGCAACATCATGGACATGTTCGACGAGATGCGTGTGGCTCTGTTCCTGCATCGGGCCGTGGAGCGTGACGTGAGTGTGCTCGACGCCCAGAAATGCATCCGCATCGCCACCCTGGGTGGCGCCGAGGCCCTCGGGTTCGACGATCGCGTCGGCTCGCTGGAGCCGGGCAAGCGCGCCGACTTCATCGCCGTCGACGTCTCCAGCTCGCACTTCGCGCCCATCGACAATCCGTACTCGGCGCTCGTCTACGGCGCCAACCAGGACGACGTCTTCTTCACCTGCGTCGACGGCGACGTGCTCTATCGCGACCGCAGCTTCACACGGCTCGACGAGGAGACCATCCGCGGCGAAAGCTTCCGGGTGCGCGAGAAGCTGCGCGCCAGGGTCGCCCGGGGCGTCGACGTGGGTGCGGCCGAGTCAGGCTGGTGGCACACGGCCGCCGGCGACACAAGGGAGGCGACCGGCTAGATGCTGCTCGACCGTCAGCGTGTGAGGTTCTGGCAGAGGTGGATCTTCGGCATCATGGCCCTGCTCATGGCCTCGTTCCTCATCTTCGGCTATTCGGGTGTGCTCACTTCCTGCCGCGGCAAGCAGTCGAGCGGACAGGGTCCCAACGGCGCCGATCAGGAGCTCAAGGACCTCAAGAGCCAGCTTGCCGCCAAGCCCAAGGACTACTCGCTCATCCAGCAGCTCGCCGTACTCTACGTGTCCCGTGCCGGCGGTGACGACCAGAACTCGCCGGCACAGAAGGCCGACTACACGGCGGCGGCCGGCTACTACCAGCAGTACCTGAAGGTGCGCGCCAAGGCCAGGGGCGTGGTAGCCGAGCGGGCGCGCGAGCAGGTCATGCTGCAGCTGGGGCAGATCTACGGCAACGTGGGCGACTACAGCAAGGCCAAGGCGGTGTATACGAAGCTCACCGAGCTCAAGCCGAACAATCCGGAGTACTTCCTCGCTCTGGGCTCTACGGCGGTCACCGCCCAAGACACGACCACGGCCATGCTCGCCTTCAGCCGCTACCTTCAGCTGGCGCCCAACGGTTCCGACGCCCAGGCGATCAGGGCCTGGATCAAGCAGCAGACCGCGTCGCAGACTCCGCCACAGCCGAGCGCGAGCGCCTCGCCATGAGCGCTGAGTTCACTGCCGAGCGCGCCATGGTGCGCCAAGGGCTGGGCCTCGTAGAGGTCTCCGGCGAGGTCGACCTCTACACTGCGCCGAGGCTCAAGGACGAGATCGTGGCGCTCATCGACGAAGGCGCCGCCAACATGGTGGTCGACCTTTCGCAGGTGACGTTCATCGACTCCACGGCCTTGGGCGTGCTCATCGGCGGCATCAAGCGTGTGCACACCGTCGGCGGGGAGCTCGTCATGGTGGCCCGGAGCAGGCCGGTGCAGAAGATCCTCGCCATCACCGGCCTCGACAAGGTCTTCGTGGTCTGCGCCACTCGCGACGAGGCGCTGGCGACCTTCTAGTACACCCGAACGCCGTTCATTGTCACGTCGACACGCCGCTCTGGCGATGGTATAACCTGCCATCGTCCCCAGTCCGGCTCGAGTAGAAAGCGACGCGCTGCCCTCGTGAAGCTCATCATCACCGAGAAAGACTCGGCTGCCCAAAAGATCGCGCAGATCCTCGGCAGCGGCGTCACCACCCGACAGCACGGCGGTGGGCGCCGCAAGGTCAAGTCGTACGCGTTCGAATGGAAGGCTGAGCCGACCGTGGCCATCGGGCTGAGCGGTCACGTCATGGAGACCGTGTTCCCCGACACGTACCGGCGCTGGAGCCTGAAGTACCTGGGCGACATGATCCGCAAGCCCGATCTTGCCTGGGTCACAGACGACGCCAGCGCCGGCATCCTTTCGGCTCTGCGCACGGTGGCCAAGGGCGCCGACGAGGTCATCATCGCTACCGACTACGATCGCGAAGGCGAGCTCATCGGCCACGAGGCGCTCGAGATCCTGCGTGGCGACGCGCTCAGACGTCATCCGCACGACAAGCCCGAGAAGGACGGCAAGCGCGGCACGTCGGCCAAGGTCGTCGCGCCGGTGGCCGAGGATGGCGATCCGACGCCGCACGCCAAGGCGATGCTCCCGGCCAAGGTCGTCGACCGCCACCACCGGGCGCGCTACTCCGCGCTCACCGCAGCCGAGGTCAAGGCCGCCTTCACCAAGCCGACCACGCTCGACTTCGGCTTGGCCGAGGCGGCTCATACGCGTCAGGACATCGACCTCATTTGGGGAGCGGTGCTCACACGCTTCATCTCCTTGGCGTCGCACCGCTACGGCGCGGAGTTCCTCTCCGTCGGTCGCGTGCAGACGCCCACGCTGCGCCTGGTCGTCGACCGCGAGCTCCAAAGGCGCGCCTTCGTGCCGGTACCGTATTGGGAGATCAAGGCGCAGCTGGAGCGCGACGGCCAGACCGTGGATGTGGCCCACGCCAAAGGCCGTTTCGAGAGCGAGCAAGAAGCACAGGCGGCGTTGGCCCGTGCGCGCGCCGACGAGGCCGTCGTCACCGGCTATGCGGTCAAGCCGCGCAAGCTCTCGTCGCCGACGCCGTTCAACACCACGGCGCTCATGAGCGCCGCCGCGGCCGTCGGCGTGTCGCCGTCACGTACCATGCGCGCTGCCGAGTCGCTCTATCTCGACGGCCTCATCAGCTACCCGCGTACGGACAACACGGTGTATCCGCCCTCGCTCGAACTGGGCGCCATCTGCGCCACGCTGAGCCGCCATGAGCCGGTCGCCGACGTGGCTCGTGAGCTCGCTGCCACGCCGCGACTCAAGCCCACGGCCGGCTCGCGGCGCTCCACCGACCATCCGCCGGTGCACCCGGTCGACGTGCCCAAGACGGTCCTGAGCGGCGACCGCGACAAGGTCTACGACTTGGTCGTGCGCCGCTTTCTGGCCACCCTCATGCCGGCAGCCGTCATCGAGGGCCAGCGCCTCGACGTGCGCCTCGGCACTGAGCCGTTCCTGGCTCGCGGCAGCAGGGTGGCCACGCCCGGCTTCCTGCGCGTCTACCAGAAGTACGCTAGTCAGCGTGACAGGGCCCTGGTGCCCTGCAGCGAGGGCGACGTGTTCGGCGTGCTCGACCTGCACAGCGAGAGCAAGGAGACGCAGCCGCCGGTCCGTTACAGCCAGAGNNGAGCCCACCGAGTTGGGTATCGCGCTTATCGGCGCCTTCGACGTCGCCATGCGCGAGGCGCCCGTCGACATCTCGTCGCCGCAGATGACGGCGCAGCTCGAGACCCAGATGGACGCCATCACCGAGGGTCAGCTCCAGCGCGCCGAGGTCGTCGGCGAGAGTCAGCAACTGCTCGAGCAAGCCTGGAAGCTTCTTAGCGAGCACATCGAACCTATCCGTGAGCGCATCAAGAGCGGCGCCGCCGAAGACCGCGGCGAGGGCATGGTGCTCGGCGTGTGTCAGAAGTGCGGCGGGCAGCTCAAGGTCTTGCGCGGCAAGACGGGCAAGCGCTTCGTGGCCTGTGTGGGCAAAGAGGGAGAGTTGCCGACGCCGGCCATCGGCTCGGAAGCGCCCAAGCGCCCCGGCTGCGGGCAGACGTTCCCGCTGCCGCAGAAGGGTGTTATCATGGTCACAGGCAACAACTGCCCGGAATGCGGGTGGCCCGAGATCAAAGTGACTGGTGCGAGCGGCCGTGGCAGGCCGTGGGTGCTCTGTATAGACTTAGATTGCCCCACCAAAGAGAAGTACCACCGGCGCAAAGCACGACGGTCATGACCCGAGCCTGCCCCGCACCGGACTGACGTGCGGGGGAGACCCACGTGAACGACCGTCACACGAGCGCTCCACTCAGCCTCCATCCTGTTGCGCCGGACCCGGCGCGCGCGTCGCGCCGTGCCGCCGGTGCCCACGGGCTCCTCATCACGTTCGAAGGCATCGACCATTGCGGCAAGTCCACCCAGGTCCTGCTTCTCCGTGACGCGCTCCTTGACGCGGGGCTCCCGGTGGGCTGCGACTCCGCACCCGGGGCCGTGCTGCGCGAGCCGGGCGACACGCCGGCCGGCGAGCGCATCCGTGATCTTCTGCTGCACGACCCGGGCCGGCTCGCGCCTTGGACCGAGGCGGCGCTCTACGCCGCCGCGCGCGCCGAGTTGGCAGTCCGCGTGCTCAAGCCTGCGATGCAGGC
>PMKX01000097.1 GCA_003158705.1 Actinomycetota bacterium | reverse complement strand
CCTCGACGAGACCGAGTTCGGCGAAACGGCGTACGACCTGCAGTGACGTTCAGCATGCCGGTGCGGCGGGCGACCGCCGGGAGTCCAGCGGTCTGACCGCGATCTGACCTGCGCCGGCCAGAATGCAGCGGGGGGGGGGNNATCTTTTAGGCGCGCGCTATGAAATCAATCAGATAGGGCGAGCTTCGGGAATTGAGAATTGGCTCCCCAGGCAGGACTCGAACCTGCAACCCTTCGCGTCGTCACCGCCCGTCCGCGGAGGCCAGCCCGAGGACGGGCGGCCAGGCTGCGTGCTGGACGCTCCTTGGCACGCTCATCCGCTCACGTCCAACTTGCCAACCAGGACTCGGCGCCCGTCAGCACCTCGTCCACCATACCCAGCAGCTCACCGATCACCTCGCGGTCGGCCACAAGCGGCGGCGAGAGCATGAGCATGGCTGGACCACGATCGTCGGCGCGCGTCATGAGGCCGCTCTGTTGCAGCAGACGCGGCAGCACGTCGCGGCAGAGGGTCGCTTTCTCCTCGGCGCTCAAGTGGCGACCGGCGTCGCGGCCGGCCATGAGCTCGACCCCGTAGAAGAAGCCGTCGCCGCGCACTTCCTTCACGATCTGGTGACGCTCGGCAAGGTCGTCCAGACCTGCCCTGAAGGACGGCGCCAGTGCCAGCACGTGATCGAGCACGTGCTCGTCCCGCATGGCAGTGATGTTGGCCACGGCCACCGCGGTCGACATCGGGTGGCCGCCCCAGGTCACACCATGGGTGAACATGCCGACCGACGAGTCGAGGAGCGCGTCGATGAGGGGTTCGCGCACGATCATCCCGCCGAGTGGGGCGTAGGCCGACGTCACGCCTTTGGCGAACGTGATGATGTCGGGCACGACCCCGTTGCGCTGGGAGCCGAACCAGTGGCCCAGCCGGCCGAAGCCGCAGATGACCTCGTCGGCGCAGAGCAGGATGCCGTACTCGTCGCAGAGGCGACGCAGCTCCTGCCAGTATCCGTTGGGCGGCACCATGACCCCGCCGACGTTCTGGACGGGCTCCGCGATGAGCATGGCGACTGTCTCGGGGCCCTCCTCGAGGATGGCTTCCTCGATAGCCGTCACGCACGAAAGCGCACTGGTGGGAACATCGCCCTCGTTCTCCCAGCCGAGAGTGTTGGGTACCTGACGGAACCAGGGCAGCAGCGGCAAGAAGGCGCTGCGGAATTGCGGGATACCGGT
This sequence comes from Actinomycetota bacterium, assembly GCA_003158705.1. Classification (GTDB taxonomy): domain Bacteria; phylum Actinomycetota; class Thermoleophilia; order UBA2241; family UBA2241; genus FEN-672. The sequence goes on along the minus strand of PMKX01000097.1, from coordinate 8,522 downwards.
GGCTGACAGCGCTCCCAGCGTAGTGCCATGGTAGGCCATGTGCCGGCTGAAGATCTTGCAGCGCTCCGGTCGGCCCTGGCTGAGATGGTACTCACGCGCGAACTTGATGGCCGACTCGGTCGCCTCGGAACCGGAGTTGACGAAGAACACCACACCGAGGTCGGCCGGCGCCAGCTCGGCGATGAGGGAGGCCGCCTCCACCGAAGGCGGGTGCGCGGCCGACCAGTTGGTCGCGAACGACAGCTGTTTGAGCTGCCGCGCCGCGGCGTCCGCTATGTCGGCGCGGCCGTGCCCCATGTTGACGCAGAAGAGCCCGGCGAGGCCGTCGAGATAGCGCTTGCCGCGGTCGTCCCAGAGATAGCACCCCTCGCTGCGCACGACGACGAGCATCTCGGGGCTACGCCACGCGGTCGCCCGCGTGAAGTGCTGGCCGAGGTGACGGCGCGCTTGCCGGCGCAGCTCGTCGCTCATGCACCGGTCCTGGTGAAGTTGGCCTTGTCGAGATGCTTGTAGCGCTCGAGGTAGCGTGTGGGCTCCTGGAGCGCGTCGCGGCGAAACGGGTCGGCAAGCTCGACGGGATCCACCATCACCTCGACCACGCTCGGCCGGCCGGAGGCAAAGGCCGAGCTGTAGGCGTCACGCACATCCGCCGGGTCAGTGACGCGGATGCCGTTGGCGCCCATGGCGTTGGCGATCTCGGCAAAGTTGAAGCCACCGATGTCGCGGCCGATGTTGGCGCCGATGAACCGGTTGTCGTAGAAGTCGATCTGGTTCTTCTTCTCGGCGCCCCATTCCTGGTTGTTGTAGACGCAGGCGACGACGGGCAGGTCCTCCTCCACGGCGGTCATGACCTCGTGCAGGCTCATCCCCCAGGCGCCGTCGCCGACGATCGCAGCCACGGGACGATCAGGAGCGGCGACCTTCGCGCCGAGGGCGCCGGGGTAGGCGAAGCCGCAGTTGCCGAAGGTCAGGGCCGGCAAGAACGAGCGCGGCTTGGCGAACTTCATGTAGGCATTGGCGACGGAGCAGATATTGCCGATGTCGCTGGTCACGATGGCGTCTTCGGGGAGCGCCGCGGCCAGCTCGGCGAGTGCGCGGCGCGGGCTGATCGGACTCGCGTCTGACCGGGACTTGGACGCGAGCTCGTCCGCCCAGGCGCGCTTGGCCTCGATGATCTCGGCGAGGCGCGCCGGGTCGATCTTCTTCTCTCCCTGACGAGCGACGAGGCGGCCGAGAATGGCCTTGGCGGCCGCCTTGGCGTCGCCGATGATGCCCACCTCGAGCGGCTTGATCCGGCCGACCTGGTGGTAGTCGATATCCACCTGGACGATCTTGGCGCTCTCGGGGAAGTAGTCGAACCCATATTGCGGCAGATTGCCGAAAGGGTTCAGACGTGTGCCCAGGGCGAGGATCACGTCCGCCTTGGACAGCAGCACCATGGCGGCCTTCGAGCCCTGGTAGCCTATCGGGCCGACGGCGAGCTCGTCCGTATACGGGAAAGCGTCGGTATGCTGGTAGGAGGTCGCGACCGGCGCGCCGAGCTGCTGCGCCAGCTGGCTAACGACGCCGGCGGCAGCGGTCTCGGTGACGCCGAGGCCGGCGATGATCACCGGGTTCTCGGCCCTGGCGAGCACGTCGGCGGCGCGGTCGAGCGACTCCTCGTCGCCGGCACCGCGCGCCGACACCCGGTATTGGTGCGGCTCAAGGATGGTGAAGTCGCCCTCGCCGTAGAAGAAGTCGCGCGGCACGTCCACTTGCACCGGGCCGCGCTCGGCGAGCGCCGCACGGATGGCGTTGCGGAAGGCTTCGGCGATGCGGTCCGGCCGGTTCACCTGCACCTGGAACTTGGTGATGGTGCTGAAGATCGGCAGCTGCTCGACCTCCTGGAACCCATCCAGGCCACGGGAGGCGCTCATCGACGACGGTGTGAGCAAGATCACCGGCGAGTGCGCGTGGTAGGCCGCCGCGATACCNNACGGCCATGAATCGGATGCCGGCGGCAGGAAAGAGGTCGAGGGCGTCCATGTACGCGGAGCCCACGATGCCGAAGACCTCTGTGATGCCCTCCACGCGGAGGGTCTCGACCATCGCCTCACTCGCGGTCATGTGTGTCACGCTTGATCATCTCCCTTTGGCCGGCGACGCATGATCGGCCGGCCGCCGTCGCTGTGTTGCAAGTACTGGTCGCAGAGTCGCTGTCAGGTAGTGCCGATCATGCCGCTGATCCGGGCGCGCAGCGCCGCGAACTCCGGCAGCAAGCGGGCATCGTTGACGGCGCCTTGGTGCTGCGGCAGAACGACCGGCTCATCATAGACTATGTGTCCCGGACGCGGGCTCAGCACCACCACCCGCGTCCCCAGGAACACCGACTCCTCGACGCTGTGGGTGACGAACACGATCGACTTGCCCGCGGTCGCCCAGATCTGCTTCAGCTCCTGCTGCAGGCGCTCGCGTGTGAGCGCGTCCAGCGCGCCGAACGGCTCGTCCATGAGCACGATGGCGGGGTCGTTGGCGAGCGCCCGCGCGATGGCACAGCGCTGCTGCATGCCGCCCGACAGCTCGTAAGGGTGTTGCTCGGCGACGTCGGCAAGACCGACCATCTCCAGATACTGGTCGGAAAGCTGCCTGCGCGCCGTGTGAGATGTGCCGCTCATGCGCGGCCCGATCTCCACGTTGGCGCGCACGGTGAGCCACGGGAACAGAGTCGGTTGCTGGAACACCATGCCGCGGTCCGCGCCAGGGCCGGCCACAGGCACGTCATTGACGGTCACCGTGCCTTGGGTGGGCACGAAGAACCCGCCCATGAGCTTGAGCAGCGTCGTCTTGCCGCACCCGGACGGTCCCACGAGGCACACGAACTCACCAGGCTCGACAACGAGGTCGACGCCGGCCAAAGCCGGCGTCGACCTCTTGTCTTTGCCGAAGACGTGCGTGACGCCGCGCACTTCCATGCGCTCGGGACGGGAACCGCCGGTCCCCGCGGCGCTAGGCAGGTGCGTCTCCGCGGCCGCCACAGCGTCCTAGGAGTGCTGGCGCGGCCGCGTCACTGGCCGGAGGCCTTCGCCACCCATTCGTTGCCGAGGGCGGCCTGATAACTGGTCAGCGCCGGCACACCCTGGACGTCGCCCTGCGCCTTGAGGAACTCGGCCGCACTCCGCAGGTTGTCGGCGAGCTTGCCGGGTGCCCCGGGAGTGCCGAGGTAGTCGGGGCCCGCTTGCTGGCTTGCGTCGAGCAGAATGAGGTCCTTCATCTGCGCCAGTGCCTCATCCGTAGAGATGTTCAACTGACGACCCACTGCGGCGGCGGCGGTCTGCGGATCCGTCTTGTAGAGCTGCACGGCCTTGCTCTCCTGGTCGACCCAGGTTTGAACGACGTCGGGGTACTTCTCCGAGAACGCGTTCGTCACCACGGCCAGGTCGGCAGTGAGCTTGCCCTGCTTGGCGAGTTGAGCGCTCGTGATGAGCACGGTGCCATCCTTCTCGAGGCTGGCCAGCGTCGGATTCCACACGTAGGCCGCGTCGATGTCGCCGCGCTGCCACGCCGCGAGGATGTCTTGCGGCTGCAGGTCGACGATCTTCACTTTGGTGGGATCGACGCCGTTCAGCACAAGCGCGGCGAGGAGGCTGTAGTGCGAGGTGGAACCGAAGGGCGTGCCGACCTTCTTGCCGACGAGGCCGCTGATGTCGGTGACACCGGCGGTGTTCTTCACCACGAGCGACTCCGCCGCGCCGATCACGTCGAAGATCCACGGCACCCGGTAGGCGATGCTCATGGGCTGCGAGAGTCCGGCCGCTACCGGGCTGCTGCCCGCAAGGCCGATGTCGATACTGCCGGCTATCATCGCCGTGTTCACGTCGGCGCCGGATTCGAACTGCAGCCACTTGATGCTCGTGTTGGGCAGCGCGGCCTCGAGCCACTTCTGGTCCTTCACGATCAGGTCGCCGTTGGGAATGAGCTGGTAGCCGATGCGCAGCTCGCTGGGGGCGGCGCCGGCAGCCGGGCTGGCAGAACTCGACGAGCTGGGCGAGCTCGAGCCGCAGGCAGCGAGGATCGCCGCAACGGCAAGAACGGCGAACACGGCGACGGCGACCACGATGGCGGCATGCGAACGGCGGCGGTCACTCGGCCGGCATGTCTTGGTCGGTATCATCTGGGGCTCCCTCCATTGATTGACTGATCGATCGATGGTCCGCAGAGACGACTCGGCTCTGCAAAAACATGGCAAACCCAATAGGGATTGACGAGAACGGAATGACCGCTATTATTCATAAGCAGTCTGACATTGGCAAATAACGATTGCTTATAGCTTCTGAGCCCCTGCATTCGAGGAGGAGCAGCATCTATGATCCACCAGGAGAGCGCCGGCAACCGGGCAGTCGTCTCGCGCACCTCAGCCAATGAGCAGCGGCAGGCGCTCCCGGCGACGCAGCTGCTGGCGACCCCCGGCGCCCCACTGCCGGCTGGGTTCGACCACGACAAGCCTGCCGTCGGCAACGGGCGCTCGTCCGCCTGGAACAGATGGCGTGGACCGGTGCTCCATCTCGCCGTCGTCGGCGTCTTGCTTGGCATCTGGTCGCTTGTCGCCTATCTGCAGATCTGGCCGCGAGTCTTCGTGCCGACGCCGCTCTCCGTGTGGCAAGCCTTCATCAAGACGTCGACGGTGCACCAGGGCATCAAGGGCTATGGCGGCTTCTATCTCTACCAGCACCTCTGGGCGAGCATGCGCCGCATCCTCGAGGGGTCGCTTTTCGCGATCGTCGTCGGCGTGCCGTTCGGCCTTCTGCTCGGCACGAGCAAGTGGAGCCGGAGCCTGCTGGAGCCGGGCGTCACCTTCGTGCGCGCCCTGCCCCCCTTGGCCTATTTCAGCCTGCTGGTGATCTGGTTCGGCATCGACGAGACGCCTAAGGTCATCCTTCTCGTCCTGGCGGCGCTCCCGCCGATCGTGCTGGCCACCAGCGACGCGGTCCGCAACGTCTCACAGGACCGCCTCCTCGCGTTGCAGACGCTCGGCGCGTCCAAGTTCCAGGTCGTGCGATACGGCGTGTTCCCATCGGTGCTGCCGGAGGTGATGACCGGCATCCGGGTGGCGGTGCTGTTCGCGTTCACGACAGTGGTGGCCGCCGAGACCATCAACGGCATGCCCGGCATCGGGGGGATGGTGCGCGACGCCCAGCGTTTCAATCAGACCGACATCGTGATCATGGGGATCATCATCATCGGGGTCTGCGGCATCGCGCTCGACCTGAGCATCCAGCTCATCGACCGCCTTCTCGTGCCCTGGCGCGGCCAACTCTGACGGCAGCGGCGCTCGGCTTGGACGTGACGTGCGCTAGCTGCAGGGCACGTCCTGCTGCGGCGGCGCTGAGCAGCCCAGCCGCTTCCTCATGTAGATCCGGTCGAGCCCCATCTCGGTCCGTCGGTCGTACTCCACATAGCCGAGCCTGCCGTACATGGCCCGATTCTCCGTCATCCCTTCGTGCGTGTAGAGGTAGATCGAATCGAAGCCCTGGCGGCGCGCTTCGGATTCCGCCACCTCGAACAGGTGCCTGCCGAGCCCTCGGCCGCGATGCGCCGGAACGACGGCAACGTTCTCCAGAAGGAACCCTTCGCCCGCCTCTGCGAGCACGAGGACAGCCACGATGCGGCCGGCGCTTTCCACGACCGTCACCTGGAAGTCTCTGATCACCGTCTCGTAGTCTTCAGTCATCGGACCGGGCGGCCTGCCGATGCGCGCCACATAGTGCCGGTACGCCTCATCGACGCACGCCGCCACAGCCGGCGCATCTTCCGGCTGCGCCGGCCGAATCACGTACTCGCGAAGCTGATCAGGCGTGAGCACAAGTCACCCCTTCCCGCCTCAGACCACACGCAGACCGGTCGAGTCTGTCGGTCAACCTTCCGTGACCTCGTTCAGCGCCGCAGCGGCCTGCAACATGTCCTCGCGCGTGGTCAGAAAGCCCACGCTGACGCGCACCGTGCCGTCAGGGAACGTGCCCAAATGCTTGTGCGCGTACGGCGCNNCCCGGCCCTCTCCCTGGTGCTCCAGGATCGGCTCAGCGGCGCCGTAGAACGAGTAGGACTCGGGCCGGCGGAGCTCCTCCACGAACGCTCTCAGGAGCTCTCGCTCATGTGCCAGGACGGTCTCCACACCCTCCTGAAGAAGGAGCCGCACACCCTCGCGAAGGCCGGCGATACCGAAGATGTTGGGTGTGCCTCCCTCCAGGCGATAGGGCAGCTCGGGCGGCTGCAGTGGGTTGGCGGAATCGCCGCCTGTCCCGCCTTCGCGCCAGACATCGACGTCGGCTCTCTCACCGACCACCAGTCCGCCCGTGCCTGTGGGACCGAGCAGCCCTTTGTGACCGGTGAACGCGAGCAGGTCGATCATGTCTCGCTCGACGTCGATCGGCACCACACCGGCACTCTGCGCGGCGTCGACCAGGAGCAGAGCGCCGCGCTCGCGCACGATCCGCCCGTACTCGCCGACCGGCTGGATGGTGCCGGTCACGTTGGAGGCGTGCGTGACGGCGACCAGCCGTGTCTTCGCCGACCAAGCAGCGACCACCGCGTCCGGGTCGATCACATGGCCTGACGTCGCCGGCAAGCGCGTCAGAGCGATGACCCCCGCCTGCGCCAACCTGTTGAGCGGCCGGTTGACCGAGTTGTGCTCCAGCACCGACGTGATGACGTGGTCGCCCGGTCGCACGACACCCTTGATCGCCATGTTCAAGGCGTCTGTGGCATTGTGACCGAACACGACCCGCTCGGGACGCGGCGCACCAAACAGCCGCGCCAGCAGCCGCCGAGTCTCGTCGATCATCGCCTCGGCCTCTACGGCGCGGTGGTGCCCCGAGCGACCCGGATTGGCGCCCGAGGCGCGCGCGAAGGCCTCCATGCCCCGGTACACTGCCTCCGGCTTGGGGAGCGAAGTGGCGGCGTTGTCGAGGTAGATCATCGCGCTGCCGTCTTACTGGGACTCGGAACGTCCACGCCCGCCCCTCAGCTGCCGACGTAGCGGGCGTAGACCGACTTGGCCACCGCCGGGTCGCTGGTGCCGCCGATGATCGCGCGCCCGTCGCCGAAGACAGTCAGGCGGAACGTGTCGATGTCGGCTCGCAGAAGGAATCTGGTCCGCTGCACCGCCCCGAGCGCTGCCAGCCGCCGCGACAGCTCGTCCAAGTCGAGCTGGGGCCGGTCGCGCCGACTGATCTGCACCGAGTCTCGGCCGCAGAGAGTGCTCGTCGTTGAGCCGAGTGCTCCGTCAAGGTACTCAAAGCGGCGCTCCCCGCAGCAGGGGCAGGCGGCATGACGGGGCGGAAGATCGACCACGTCGTTGACGTTCTCCCACAGGTCGAACAGCGCGATCTTGCGCACGACCTCATGGCGCCTGCCGGCGAGGATCTTGATCGCCTCGCTCGCCTGCAGGGAGGCGATCACGCCGACGATCGAGCCGAGGACACCCCCGGTGTCGCAGGAAGCGCTGAGCCCCGGGGGTGGGGCGTGCTCGAAGACACAGCGCAGGCACGCCGTCTCGCCGGAGAGGATCGGGAAGGTCAGACCATAGGAGCCGACGCAGGCGCCGTAGACCCACGGCGTCGCCGTCTTCACAGCGACGTCATTGACAAGGTATCTGGCATCGAAGTTGTCGGTGCCGTCGAGGATCACGTCGAAGCCGGACAGGAGCCGTTCGGCCGTGTCTGCGTTGAGGTCCTCGACCACTCCCTCCACGGTGACGAGCGAGTTCGCCGCCCGCAGCTTCTGCTCGGCGGCGATCGCCTTGGGCAGGAGACTCAGCGCATCCTGTTCGTCGAAGAGGAACTGCCGCTGAAGGTTGCTCTCCTCGACGAAATCGCGGTCGATAATGCGCACGGTACCCACGCCGGCACGGACGAGGAGCGATGCTTGCAGAGAGCCGAGGGCGCCACAGCCGACGATGACGGCTCGCGAACGCATCAGCGCAGCCTGCCCCTCTGGGCCAATGCCCTCGAAGAGAAGCTGCCGCGAGTATCGAGCAGGGATCTGGTCCATGTCTGCCGGAAGGATACCAAACGCGGACGGATCAGTATGCCGGTCTCGCTCTCGCGTTCGCTGTCTCTCATCGGCCGACATTCGCGCCGTGTGTCGCGTCTTGCTCCGTGCCCCAAGCAGCGCGCCGGAGCGGAACGTCATTGCCCGAGATCCGATAGACCGAGCTGAGCGCATGAAGCTCATGGGCTCAGACGTGAAGAGGCGGAGCGCAAACGAAGTAGAGGTCGCCTCTGACCTCCACCGGCCAGAACGTGAAGGGGGCGCCGCGAGCCTGGCTCGCGGCGCCCCCGCTGCATTCTGGCTCCTCGGGCAGGACTCGAACCTGCAACCCTTCGGTTAACAGCCGAATGCTCTACCGATTGAGCTACCGAGGACCGCTTCGGCCGCACAAGTATAGGGCGAGCGCCGCCGGCCCACAATCGCGCTCGCTGAGCCGGCGCGCCTAGTGCCAGCGGCCCTCGACCCACCAGCCGTGGGGCACGTCGGTAGCCGCTGAA
>PMKX01000145.1 GCA_003158705.1 Actinomycetota bacterium | reverse complement strand
GCCGCTCCCGTCGCGCTCGTGTGCCGCTTCGGCTGCGCTCCGCCCGCCCGCGCCGCGCCCGCTCGCTCGCGGCGCGCCCGCCCGCGCCCCGCTCGGCTATAATCGGGCGCGACCGCCGAGCTGAGGAGCGTCGTGAAGCCCATCGTGATCCTGCAGAACGCTGACGACGATCCGCCGGACACCATCGCCGACTTTCTGTCAGAGGTCGGCCAGGCGTTCGAGGTGCGGCGCGTGTGGGAGGGCGACCCGCTGCCCGAGCGGCCGGACGAGTTCGGCGGCCTCATCACCCTGGGCGCGTCGATGCACGCGCACGAGGTCGAAGAGCACCCGTTCCTGGCCGGCGAGCAGGCACTGATGCGCGAGGCCTTGCGTGTGCAGGCGCCGCAGCTCGGCATCTGCCTCGGCGCACATCTCCTGGCGGCGGCCGCCGGCGGCGAAGTGTACGAGCGGCCCGCCGCCGCCATAGGCTGGTTCCCGGTCGAGATCGTGGCGCCCGATGAGCTCTTCGAGGGCGTCTCTTCGCCGTTCATGGCCCTGCTGTGGCACTTCTACTCGTGCAGCCTGCCGCCCGGCGCCCAGGCGTTGGCCGAACGGCCAGACGGGCTGCAGGCCTTTCGTTGTGGTCCGGCGGCCTGGGGCGTCCAGTTCCACCCCGAGATCTCGGCGGCGACGGCCGCTTTGTGGGCCAGCGACACAGAGGAGTCGCTCGAACGGCAGCGGCCTGGCTTGGCGGCAGAGCTGCAGACTCAAAACGAGAGGTTCATGCCTGACTGCCCGGCCCTTTGTCGTCGGCTGCTGGCGAACTTCCTGCGCGCGACGGGCATCGCGACGTGCTAGTGGCTGCGGGATGCACAGCCGGCCCGTCCGCGCGCCACACAGCCGGCACGCCGGCTCAGCGAGGCCAGAACGACGCTGGCTCTCCTGAACGCAAGCAGCCCCAGAGGGGGGACTGGGGCTTTGTAAGGAGCTACGCGGCGGTACTGGGGGGGTACCCGTTAATCCGGTATCTGCAGCAAGCAGTCTTCCCGAATCCGCGTAAACAGCATGCCCGCAGTATAAACAGGTCAAACATGTGCCTGGGGACCCGACCGCGAGGCGGAGGCGGACGAGGCGGAGGCGTGCGAGGCAAGTGAGTCGCTGACCGGCNNCAGGTCGAAGATCTTGTGCGCCACCACCGCCAAGCCGTGCTCCTCGCTGTTCTGCAGCTCGCCCTCGATGAGCAGGTAGGTGGCCTCCTTGAGCACGCGCCCGTATTTGAGATAGACGTCGTTGAAGACCACCACCTGCGCCAGTCCCGTCTCGTCTTCGAGGGTGAGGAACATGGTGCGGTGCCCGGAGCGGATCCAGGGCATCTGGGCGCGCTCGAGCACGCCGCCGAGCAGCACACGGCGGCGGTCGGGCACCAGCTCGAGGCGGCTGAAAGGCACCGTCTTGAGGCCGGCCAGCTCGTGGCGCAGGAAGCGGAGCGGGTGCACGCTGACGTTGAGGCCGAGGATCTCGAGCTCGGCTTGCAGGCGCTGCTCGGGTGTCCACGAGGGNNGGCGTCGGCGGCGGCGGCGGTGGTGGACGGGGACGAAGGCGGGGGCGGGGCCGCAGGCGAAGGCCGCCCCCGCTTACGACCGCCCGCTCCGCCGGCGTAGAGCAGCGGCAGGTGGGCGAGCAGCTCCTCACGCCGTGTGCCGAAGCTGTCGAAGGCGCCCACGCGCACCAGGTTGTCGCTGATCTCGCGGCTCACGTGTGTGCGGGCGATGAAGTCGGCCAGCGACGTGTAGGGCTGCTCCTGCACGATCGCCCGCACGGCGGCCGTGCTCATCTCCTTGGCATACTTGAGACCCACGCGCAGCGCCTGCCCATCGTCCTCCACGCGGAAGCCCTTTTGGCTCAGGTTCACGTCCAGCGGCAGGACGCGCAGCCCCCAGCGGCGCGCGTCGTTGAGCACCACGCGCGGCGAGTAGAAGCCCATCGGCTGATTGTTGAGCAGGCCGCAGTAGAACTCGGCCGGGTAGTGCGCCTTGAGCCAGGCGCTGGCGTTGCAGACGATGGCAAAGCAGGCGGCGTGCGCCTTGTTGAAGCCGTAGGCGGCGAAGCCGCGCAGCTGGCGGAACACTTCTTCGGCGGTCGCGCGCTCGACGCCGCGCGCGACCGCCTTCTCGACGAAGTCACGCCCGATCTGGTCCATCTCCTCCATCGATCGTTCGTGGGTCATCGCCCGTCGCAGCAGGTCGCCTTCGGCCAGGCTGAAGCCGGCGACGGCCGCCGCCACTTCTATGACCTGCTCCTGGTAGAGGATGACGCCGTAGGTGCGCTTGAGCACGGGCCACATGGCAGGGTGCGGCACGGTGGCTGCTTCGCGGCCGTGCCGCCGCCGTATGAACGGCCCGATCATCTCGGCTTGCAGCGGCCCCGGCCGGAACAGCGAGATGGCCGCGATCACGTCTTCGAAGTCCTTCTGGCGCAGGCGTGTGGCCAGGTTGCGCTGACCGGCGCTCTCGAGCTGGAACACGCCCACCGTGCGCGCCGTGCTGATGAGCTTGTACACGGCCGGGTCGTCGCGCGGCAGCTCCCAGGGTGAGATGTGCACGCCGGTGCGCTCCTCGACGCGGCGGACGGCCTCGGCGATGGCGGAGTGCATCTTGAGGGCGAGGATGTCCATCTTGACCAGGCCCAGCGTCTCGACGTCGTCCTTGTCGAACTGCGCCACCACCACGCCCTTGGCGGCCCACTGCAGCGGCACGCGGTCGGTGAGCGGGTCGCGCGAGAGGATGAACCCGCCCAGATGGGTGCCCAGATGGGCGGGGTAGTCGGCCAGGCGCTCGGCGAGATGCACCAGGCGGCGGTAGTGCGGGTGCTGGAACTCGTGGTCGGCGAGCTCGGG
>PMKX01000202.1:10044-11158 GCA_003158705.1 Actinomycetota bacterium | reverse complement strand
TGGGCGGCTCCGCCGCCCGCGAGTGCACGATCAGCGACAGGGCCTGGGCCGCCGAGGTGCGGTACATCGGCGGTCACCGCGTGCGTACCTTCAACCTTGGTTCGAGCGGTCAGACCTACGCTCAGAGCACCACCGTCGTCAAGCTCCTTCCGGCGGTGCCGAGCGTCGTGCTCATCGGCGTCAATCTGGGTCGCTACATGCCGCAGCCGGTGATCCTTGCGACCAGGGGCGGCGAGCCGCTGACCCCCGGCGCGCCAGCGGCTGCCCGGCGAGCTCGGGGCTACGAGCAACACCAGTACCATGTCGCCGCGATCCTCACCGACGCGCAGAAGCGAGCGATGGTGCCGTGGTGGTTGACCCACCGCTACCCGATCTTCAAGGACAATTTCGCCGGCAACGTGGCCGAGCTCGACCAGCTCATCGCGACCTGTCAGGCGCGCGGCCTGCACCCCGTGCTGGTGGAGATGCCGCTCAACCAGCCCATCATCGGTCACGCCTTCGACGAGCCGCGCAAGACGTATCGCGACAGCTGTCGCGCCCTGGCCAAGAAGTACGGCATCCCGAANNCTCCAAGACGGTGGTCTCGCTGCTCGCGCGCTACGGCATGGACAAGCGCTGAACCCACCGCGGCGGGAGAGCCCCTGACTCGACCGGGCTGGATTCGCGAGGCACGGCCGGGTAGCGTAGCGCAGTATGCCCCTGTCGTGCGTCATCCTCGTCGACATGCCGACGCTGTGGAAGGAGCGGTCGTCACGCCATGACTAGCAAGCCATTCATCCATCCCTACATCCCCAATGCGGCGCCGGTCTCCAAGCAGGCGATGCTGGCTGAGCTCGGGCTCGAGAGCGTCGAGGAGATCTACGCCGAGATCCCCGAGCGTCTGCGCTTCCGGGGCCGGCTGAACATTCCCGAGCCGATCCTGGCCGAGTGTGACCTCGAGCGTCACATGATGGAGCTCCTGAACAGGAACGTCTCGTCCCAGGAGTACCTCAACTTCTGTGGCGCCGGCTGCTGGCAGCACTATGTACCGGCGATCGTCGACGAGGTCATCAACCGAGCCGAGTTCCTCAGCGCCTACTGCGGCGGGCCGTACTCCGACCTGGGCAAGTACCAG
>PMKX01000202.1:0-9986 GCA_003158705.1 Actinomycetota bacterium | reverse complement strand
CCTGGAAGCCGTCGACTACGACCCTCTCACGGGCCGCATGGACCTCGAGGACCTCGAGCGGCGCCTCGCCGACGATGTGGCCGCCGTCTACTACGAGAGTCCTGGCTACCTGGGCTTCATCGAGTCGGGCGCCGCCCAGATCGCCAAGATCGCTCACCAGCACGGCGCCCTGGCCATCGCCGGTGTCGACCCCGTCACTCTGGGCGTGCTCACGCCGCCCGGCGCGCTGGGCGCGGACATCGCTTGCGGTGACATCCAGCCGCTGGGCATGCACATGCACGCCGGCGGCGGCTGCTCGGGGTTCATCGCCTTCCGCGACGACGACCCCGTTTTCGCCAGCGAATGCCCGCTCGAGCTGTACACGCTACTCGAGACCGAGGTCGCCGGCGAGTACGCGGTCGCTGAGGCGATCGCCGAGCGCACGTCGTACGGCTTGCGCGACCAAGGCAAGGACTGGGTCGGCACGGCGTCGGGCTTGTGGACCATCGCGGCCGCCGTGTACATGGCCGTGATGGGCCCGCAGGGCTTCCGGGAACTGGGCGAGACCTGCATCGCGCGGGCGCACTACGCAGCCCTGCGTCTGGGCGAGCTGCCCGGCGTCGAGATAGGCCTCTCGCCGGCCTTCTTCAAGGAGTTCGTGGTCAACTTCGACGGCACGGGCAAGACGGTCGCCGCGATCAACAAGGCCCTGCTCGGCAAGGGTGTCTTCGGCGGCAAGGATCTGAGTGGCGAGTTCCCCGAGCTGGGGCAGAGTGCTCTCTGCTGCGTCACCGAGTGTCACGGGCAGGCGCAGATCGACAGGCTGGTCACGAGCGTGAAGGAGGTCGTGGCATGAATAGCCGTCGTAGGCAAGCTATCGAGCGGGGCAGCGGAGGGGCACCGCTCCGCGAGACGGCGCAGCAGAAGGTCACGCGTCTCGCACGTCTGCGCCGCGACGGCGGCGTGCTCCGAGACTACCGCGCCCCACACTGGGACGAGCCGTTGATCATGGAGATGAGCACAGCCGGCGAACGCGGCATCGTGGTGCCGCCGGTCGAGGATGCCGTGCATGAGGCTGTGGGCGACGCGGCGGGCTACATCCCGGCCGGCGCCCGCCGCCGTGAGGCGCCGGCCTTGCCGGAGCTCGCTCAACACCAGGTCCTGCGCCACTACTTGCGTCTCTCGCAGGAGACCTTGGGCATGGACCTGGGCAGCGACATTGGCGAGGGCACCTGCACCATGAAGTACAGTCCCAAAGTGCACGAGGAGCTGGTGCGTCACCACAAGGCGGCGGACCTGCATCCGCTGCAGGATGAGGACACCCTGCAAGGACTGCTCGAGATCGTCTACGAATGCGGCGAGTATCTCAAGGAGATCTCGGGCATGGACGCCATCACGCTACAGCCCGGGGGCGGCTCGCACGCCGTCTTCACCAACGCTTGCGTGATGCGTGCCTACTTCGCCGCCCGCGGCGAGCTGCCGCAGCGCAACGAGATGATCACGACCATCTTCTCCCACCCCTGCGACGCGGCCACGCCCATGGTAGCCGGGTTCAAGGTGGTCACGGTCATGCCCGACCACAACGGCTACCCGGACCTCGAAGCCGTCAAGGCGGCCGTCTCGGAGCGCACGGTCGGCTGCATGATCACCAACCCCGAGGACACGGGCATCTACAACCCGCGCATAGACGAGTACGTGAAGGTGATCCACGACGCCGGCGGCCTGTGCTTCACCGACCAGGCCAACGCCAACGGCATCCTGGGCATCGCTCGAGCTCGCGACGCCGGTTTCGACGCCTGTCACTTCAATCTGCACAAGACCTTCTCCAGCCCGCACGGCTGCGAGGGACCGGCCACCGGCGCCTACTTGGTGTGCGACGAGCTCGCCAAGTATCTGCCGGTGCCGCTGGTGACCAAGGCCGGTGACAAGTTCCACCTCGACTACGACCGGCCGGAGAGCATCGGCAAGGTGCGCGGGTTCCTGGGCAACTGGATGGGCGTCATCCGTGCCTATGCTTGGATCCGCAGCCTGGGCCCCGACGGCCTGCGCGAGGTGGCCGAGATCTCGGTGCTCAACAACAACTACCTCGACCGGCTGCTGATGGCGATCCGTGGTGTGAGCCGACCCTACGCCGAGGGTCATCGCCGCCTCGACCAGGTGCGCTACAGCCTGGCCACGCTCAAGGAGGAGACCGGCGTGGGCACCGAGGACGTACACGACCGCATGGTGGACTTCGGCGTGCAGAGCTACTGGATGAGCCACCACCCGTGGGTGGTGCCGGAGCCGTTCACGCCTGAGCCGTGCGAGACGTACTCCAAGGCCGACCTTGACGAGTGGGCGGCGGTCATCAAGAGAGTCTCCGACGAGGCGTATGCAGACCCGGCGATCGTCAAGCAGGCGCCGCACGACTCGAGCATCGCCAGGATGGCGCGCCTGGAGGCCCTGGAGGAGCCCAAGCAGTGGGCCTTCACGTGGCGCGCCTACCAGAGGAAGATCAAGGAGGAGAGATGAAGAAGCTGTTCGTCATATTGCTTCTCGGCGGCCTCGGGTATGTGGCTTGGCGTCGGTGCGCCGGCTGCTGCTCGGCCGACGAAGGCGGCTGGTGCTCGTGCGGCACCAGCGACGACGCCGCGCACTGACGCTCGCGACACGCCGGCGAACGCGCTGAAATGCCGGTGAAGCGGCTCGGCCTGATCGTCAATCCGGTCGCCGGCGTCGGCGGCCGCGTGGGCCTTAAGGGCAGCGACGGCGCCGACATCGTGCGCCGGGCGCTGGAGCTGGGCGCCCTGCGGGAGTCCCCGCAGCGCGCCCAGCTTGCCTTGCGCCGCCTCGTCTCATTGCGCGACCAGCTCGAGATCGTCACCTACGCCGGCGAGATGGGCGCCGACGAGGCGCGCGCCGGCGGCTTCGCAGTCACGGTCGCCGGTGAGCCGGCGCACGCCGGGCAGACGACCGCCGCCGACACCGAAGCGGCGGCGCGCGCCCTGCGCGACGCCGGGGTCGAGCTGCTGCTGTTCGCCGGCGGGGACGGCACGGCGCGCAACGTCTTCGATGCCGTCGGTGACTCGCTGGCGGTCCTGGGCGTTCCGGCCGGCGTCAAGATCCACTCGGCGGTGTTCGCTACCACTCCGGCTGCCGCCGGCGATCTGGCGGCTCTGTATCTTCAGGGGCGACGTGAGGCCCTGCGCCTGCGCGAGGCCGAGGTCATGGACATCGACGAGGACGCGTTCCGCCAGGGCCGCGTCTCGGCCCGCCTCTATGGCTACCTGCAGGTGCCCTATCAGCGCACGCTCGTGCAGAGCGCCAAGGCGGGTGGCGTGGCCGGCGACGCCGCCGAGCTGGCCGGCGTCGCCCACGACGTGGTCAACGACATGTCGCCCGCGACCCTCTACCTGCTCGGTCCAGGCACCACCACGCGAGCCATCGTCGAGGCGCTCGGCCTTGCCAAGACGCTGCTCGGTGTGGACGCCGTGCGCGACCGAGAGCTGGTCGGCGCCGACCTGAGCGAAGCTCAGATCGTCGCGCTGCTCGACCGCTACGGCGGCGGCGAGCCTGACGGCCCCGCGCCCCAGGCGCGCATCGTCAGCACGGTCATCGGTGGCCAAGGCCACATCTTCGGGCGCGGCAACCAGCAGCTGAGCCCGGCCGTGATCCGCAGGGTGGGAACGGACCACGTCATCGTCGTGGCCACGCAGACCAAGCTGCTCTCGCTGGGCGGCGGGCCGCTGCTCGTGGACACCGGCGACCCAGCGCTCGACCTCGAGCTGGGCGGCTACGCCAAGGTCGTCACCGGCCTCGGCGAGCGCATGATGTACAGGATAGGCGCACCAAGCTGAGGGCAGCGGCAGCGATGGCACGTGCCGTTGCACATCCGGTAGACTCGCCGTTGCTGGGCGCCAGGCGAGCGTGCAGCCGAGCCTCAGGCGCCGTCGGGTGCCGCACAAAGTACATCGTGGCCTGTCAGGGGCACACGTGTTCATCCAGTAGTCGAGACGCCGGGTTTCCAACCCGCCGCCGCTGCGTGTAGGGTAACACCGATGCAGCGGAGGAGGCCGCCCGGCCAGCCTCGACACGTGAGAAGGAGTGCCGTTCATGAAGGTCCTTATTGTGGGTACCGGCGGTGTCGGCCAATCCATCGCCGCGATCGCCAAACGACGCGACCCCAAGGGCGATTGGCTCGAGAAGGTGGTCTTGGCCGACTACGACGAGGCCCGTTCCAAGGCAGTCGCCGCCCGGATCAACGATCCGCGGTTCGTGGCCGAGAAGGTCGACGCCGGCAAGCCCGACGAGGTCGCCGCCCTGGCCAAGAAGCACGGCGTCGACATCATCTGCAACCTGTGCGCGCCCAACTTCAACCCGCCGCTTCTGCAGGCCGCGCTCAAGGCGCAGACGCACTATCTCGACACCGCCATGACGCTGTCCACGCCGCACCCGACCGACCCCATGCACAAGTGCGGCAAGAAGCTCGGCGACGACGAGTACGCTCTCAGCCCCGAGTTCGAGAAGATCGGCAAGTACGCGCTCGCCGGCTTCGGCGTCGAGCCCGGCATGGCCGACTTCTACGCACGCTACGCGGCCGATCACCTCTTCGACGAGATCGACGAGATCGGCATCCGCGACGGCGCCAATCTGGAGATCCCCGGCGCCAAGGGTATCAGCTTCGGCTTCAGCGTCTGGACCACGATCGAGGAGTGCAACAACCCCGCCATCGTGTTCGAGAACGGCGCGGTCCATACCATCGAGCCGTTCGCCGAGCTCGAGAAGTTCTTCCTCCCCGAGGGCATCGGCGAGGTCGAGGTCGGCCATGTCGAGCACGAAGAGGTCATCCAGATCGCCCACAACGCCGACCGTCTTAAGGGCGTCAAGAAGGCGACCTTCAAGTACGCCTTGGGTGACGAGTTCATGCAGGCCATGGAGATCTTCCGTTCGGTCAACATCGACAAGGCCGAGAAGATCAAGGTCGGCGACGTCATGGTCGCTCCGCGCGACGTCATCGCTGCGGCTGCACCTGACCCGAACGAGATCGGCAAGCAGTACGTCGGCCAGACGGCTGCCGGTACCTACGTGACGGGCAAGAAGGACGGCATGGAGCGCAAGGTGTACCTCTACCAGGTCGCCGACAACAAGGAGTGCGTCGAGAAGTACGGCACCCAGGTCGTCGTCGCCCAGACCGCGTTCACGTCGGTCATCACCATCGAGCTCCTGGCCAAGGGCAGCTTGGGCAGCAAGCCGGGCGACCCCAAGTCGGGCGTGCACAACCCCGAGGCCTTCAATGCCGACGCATATGTCGGTCTCATGGAGGCCTACGAGTTCCCCGGCGGTCTGCTCGAGATGGACTCCGAGTACAAGCGCTTCATGGACCACAAGGCTTTGACGGCGCTCGCCAAGTAGGGCATCGCCGATCGCCTTTGCGGGCTGAGGGGCGGGGTGACGGCAGATCGTCACCCCGCCCCGCGCTCGTTTCCGGCGGAGAAGACAGACGCGTCAGCCACGGGACGGGTGCAGCGCTTTTGTGCTGAGGCCCGTCTGATAGCATACTGAGAGCGGATCGGCGCGAACCTTCGGCTTCAGTCCAGGTGGCCGGCAAGGGTCACGCCGACCGCCACGCGTGCGACATCTCGAGAGGAGCACCACGCATGACCGTGCGACTGCTGGGTATGAGCTTCAGCCCCCGCTCGGAGAGCAACAGTGCCGCCCTTGTGCGCCACTCGCTGGAGGCCCTCAAGGAGCGTTACGGTGACGACGTGGAATTCGACCTCGTCGACGCCCGCGACCACGACGTCAAGGGCTGNNTGGCCGCCCACGGCCTCATCATCGCCACGCCGGTCTACTTCGGTCTGCCCTCTGACCTGTTCAGCAAGTTCATCATGCGAACACGCGTCCTGCGCCACCAGGACTTCAGGCTGGCCAACCGGCCGGTGGGTGTGATGGCCATCGCCGCCCGTCGATCGGGCGGCGCCGAGACGACCATCTTGGCCAGCTGGCTGCCGCTCATCCGCAACGGCTGCCTCATCGTCGGCAACGGCGACGCCACCTGCCAGTACGGCACCATGGGCTGGGCCGGCGGCAAGGGCCACATCCTCAGCGACGAATGGGGCTTGGAACAGGGCTTTCAGACCGCGGAACGCGTCTATACGGTGGCCAAGGTCATCCAGACCGGCATCCAGACTCTGGGCTTCGAGAGCCCGATGAGGTTCTCCTACGAGGCGGGCACGCGGCCCTAGGGTACGGCCCGTGGAAAGGACGCACATCAGATGAGCGACGCCGAGACCATCCTCGAGTTCATCCGCGACGACTTGCTCGAGGAGGAGGTGGAGATAGACGCCGACACGTCCCTCTTCCGCGACCAGCTCCTCGACTCCATGAACCTTACCAACCTCATCATGTTCCTCGAGGAGACGTTCAGCATCAGGATCGGCGCCATCGACATCGCCTTCGAGAACCTCGACACCGTCAACCACATGATCGCGTTCATCGCCAAGAAGAGGGCGGCCGATGCCTGAGCGTGCGGGCACGACCCCGCCGGCCGGGGAGGCAGCCCAGCCGGCTGCGCCGGCAAGGTCCGCGGGCGAGCAGGGCGCCGCGACCGCCGGCGGCCCGCAGGCCGGCCCGGACGCCGCGAACGCCGTCAGCGATCGACGCTACTGGCCCACCTACCTGCTCGGCCTGGCGCTCCAAGTCTTCTTGTGGTTCCTGCTCTTCTGGTTCCTGGCCGTGGCCATCGGTGCCGGCCAGCATCTCACCGAGTTCCGCTACGTCGGGTTCTGACAGCTCCCATGAGATGCCCAACGCCATGATCGACGCCGTCCAGAGCCTGCTGGGGTGGGCTGAGCGTGAGCCGCAACGGCCGCTGCTCATCGCCGGCGGCCGCACCTACAGCTACGCCGATGTGGTGCGCCAGGCCGTCGCCGTCGCCGCTCATCTGCACGAGGCCGGTCTCGAGCGCGGTCAGCGCGTGGCGATGCTGCTCGAGGAGTACGACAGCTTCTTCGTCTCGATGTACGCGATCTGGCTCGCCGGCGGTGTGGCCGTGCCGCTGAACACGAGTCTGCCGGCGGGCGACATCGAATGGCTCATTGGCAAGGCGCAGCCCACGTTTCTGCTCGTGCCGGCGAGCAGCGTCAAGATGCCGGCCGGCGCCGCCCAGGTGGCGGCGGCAACGCCGGCCTCGCCCGTCCCGGCGCGCCTGGTCGTGGACCTGCCCGAGGCGCCGTCGCCGTCGCCGGCCTTCTCGCCGGTGCGCGCCGACGAGACGGCGATGGTCATGTTCACCAGCGGCACCACCGGTGTGCCCAAGGGCGTCCGCCAGACGCTGGCCGGCATAAGCGCCAACGCCGGCCATGTCGCGGTCGCGCTCGGTCTCACGGCCGAGGATCGTATCTTCATCAACACGCCGCCTTACTTCACGAGCGGCATCTGCCACTTCCTGACCCTTCTGGCGGCCGGCGGCAGCACGGTCGGCCGCGCCGGCTTCTTCTTCGGCCAGAGCCTCTTGGACGAGATGGAGGCCATGGGCTGCACGGGCTTCGGCGGCGCCCCCGCGCACTTGGTGCGCGTGGTCGAGCCGCTCGAGGAGGCGCGGCCCACAGGCAGCCTGCGCTTCTGGGTCAGCTCCGGCGACCACCTTCCGCCGCGCGTGATCGAAAGGACGCTGGCCGTGCTTCCCGGCGTGGCGTTGTTCAACATGTATGGCCTCACTGAGGTCTCGGGCCGGCTTTGCGTGCTGCCGCCGGCCGAGCTGGCGCGCCGCGAGGGGTCGGTCGGCAGGCCTATCCACGACATGACCGTCACGGTGCGGCAGCCCGACCTCTCGCCGGCTGCCGCCGGCGAGGTCGGCGAGATCTACGTCGGCGGCCCTCTAGTCATGCAGGGCTACCTCGACGAGCCCGAGATCACGGCGCGCACGCTCACGGCGCATGGTCTGCGCACCGGCGACTTCGGCCGCCAGGACCAGGACGGCTACCTGTGGATCGAGGGCCGCCAGGACGACATCTTCAAGCGCGGCGGCGAGAAGGTCAGCACGGTGCACATCCAGCAGGGGCTCATGAGCCTGGGCATGTTCCGCGACGCGGCCGTGCTGAGCGTCGAGGACGAGATCCTCGGCCGCGTGCCGGTGGCCTTCGTCGTGCCGGCCGGCAGCGAGCCGTTCAAGGGCACGCAGGTGCTCAAGCAGCTCAAGAGCGTGCTGCCGGCCACGCATCTGCCGAGTCGCGTCGTGGCCCTGGAGGCGATCCCGCGCACCGGCTCGGGCAAGGCGATCCAGGCCCAGCTTCTGGCCGCTCTGGAGGAGCGATGACGGCCGGCGGCGAGCAGGTGGCCAAGCCGCCCGAGGAGCGCCCGCCGCGGCCCAAGCGTGCCTGGCGCGACTTCAAGCGCGGCCTGCACAACCAGAACCCGCTGGTGCTGGTGTCGGCGATCGTCTTGCTGGGCGGCGCCCTGGCCGGCCTCCAACTCTTCTTCACCAGCGGGGCCTACACGGCCATCCCGGAGAAGTACCTGTTGCGCCGCGCCAGCGACGACTACATGTACGTCTCCTACACCATGTCGTCGCTGCTCAGGCACCCGCCCAAGGTGCCGGTGGTGTATCTGCTCGGCGGCTCCACGGCGCGCGAGTCCATAACCAGCGGTCCCGGACTGGCGGCCGACATCAAGAAGGACGGCGGCCCCACCGTGCAGGCCTACGACTTGGGCTCGATCAACCAGAACTACGGCCAGGACGTGGCCATCGTCGACAACGCGCCCAAGATTCCGAGCATCCTGCTCATCGGCGTCAACGTGGGCCGCTACACGCCCTCGCCTGGCGCCAGCATGATGCAGACCGCCGGACGCGAGCTGCTGCTCAATAGTCCCAGCCTGCGCACGTACGTCTACCACACCTATCACAAACGCCGCTGGTCCGTCACCATCCTGCCCGGCATCATGAACTACCTGGTCACCTACGCTCACGACCACCGTCACCAGCTCCTGCACTTGCAGATCCCCGACCACCCGTACAACCAGCACCGCTACAACCTGCACAGCATCCACTCGGTGAAGGCGAAGCAGGCCATGGTGACGATCTGGAACAAGACCCGCTGGCCGCTCTTCGAGCGGAACTTCAAGTTCAACACGGACATGCTGGGGGAGCTCATCAAGGTGGCCCAGGCGCGCGGTCTGACGCCCGTTCTGGTGGAGCTGCCCAACAACCACGACATCATCGGCCACGCCTTCGACAAGCCTGTGGCGCAGTACCGTAAGACACTGACGGAGTTCGCGCAGACGTACCACATCGACTACGTCAACTTCACCGACCAGCTTCACATCCCCAACGCCGACTTCCACGACCTCTCGCACCTCGTCGAGCCGGGGCGAGTCATCTGGCAGAAGAAGCTCGCCCAGGTGGTCGCTCAGCTGCTGGCCAAATACCACATGGGCGGCGGGGGCTCGTGAGGCGCCTCGCTCCCATGGGGCGACGCCCCGCCATCGCCAGAGGCACGGTGCTGTCGGTCGCCACGCTTTGTGCGCTGGCAGTCCTGCTGGCCGGCCAAGGGCTGCTTGCGGGAGATGCGCTGGCCGCCTCTTCCCAGGGTGGCGCGGTGGGGCGCACGAGCTCCGACTGGCTGCACATCCTGGATGTCATCGCGGGTCTCAAGGCCGACCCACCGCCGGTGCCCGTGGTGTACTTGCTGGGCGGCTCGGCGGCCCGCGAATGCACGGTCAGCGACACGAGCTGGGCCGCCCAGGTGCTGCAGCGCGGCGGCCCCACGGTCCTTACGTTCAACCTGGGCTCCATACACCAGAGCTTCCGGGAAGACCTGACTCTCGTTCCCACGCTCCCCGCCATACCTAGCATCACGTTCATCGGCCTCAATTTCGGCCGCTTCACCAGCACCGCCGGCCCCACCAGGGCGGAGCGATACACGCAGCACCACTACAGCATCAGGCACATCCTCTCCAACGCCAAGAAGAGGTGGCTGGTGACCGACTGGCTCAAGAGGCGCTACCCGGTCTTCAAGGCGCGCTTCAGC
>PMKX01000009.1 GCA_003158705.1 Actinomycetota bacterium | reverse complement strand
GGCGCGGCAGCTGTCACGATACTGCACGCGCGGCTTGTCGAAAGCGTGGCGGACGATGGGCAGGTTGAGCGGCAGCTCCAGCAGCACGGGATGCAGGCCGCGCGCCTGACAGATTGAGACGAGGAGTTCGAGCTGGGCCGCGTTGCCGGCGAAGTTCTGCTTGAAGAGGGGGTAGCGGATCCTCAGCCACGCGCGTACGTACTGTCTCTTCTGCGCGTCGCTGAGGACGACAGTGACGCTGCGCGCCTGCCCGCCGCTGCCGTCCGCGGGCCGGGTACCGGCCGGCCAGGCACGAACGGCGCGAGCCACGGACCCAGTGTAGCGGCCCAGGTTGACGCCGATGAGCACGATGCTCGGCAGCGTCGGCAGGTGGTTGACGATGGTGACGTCCTGAGCGTAGGTCTGCGTCGTCGAACCGAAGTTGTAGGCGCGCACACGCCGATGGACAAGCCGCCCCACCTGGGCGGTCCAGCTCTGGTCGCTGACCGTGGAGTCGACGGCCGAAGAACCGCCCAGCAAGTACACCAGGGGTACCTTGGGCGGGTTCGCGTTGAGCTTGGCGATGACCTGGAAGATGTGCGTCCAGAGGGCATCGCTGTGTGGCCGGCGAGCAGACTGAGTGGCGGCGCGCGCCTCGCCCGTGTAGCTGTTCAGCACACCTGCCAGGCTCGCCGCCAACACCACGAGGACGACGGCGACCACCGCCCCTCGCCTGCCTCGGCGGTCAGCAGGGTGCTCGACCACGCTGGTGCAGCGCCCGCTCATGAGCCGTAGCCGTACCCGGCCGTGGTGCCGAAGTCGATGGCGATGACGGCACCGGTGATGGGCGCCGCCGGCGGCGACGCCAAGTAGCAGACGAGCTCGGCTACCTCCTCCGGAGCGATGAAGCGTGCCTTGGCCCCCTGCGGGTAGCTGGCCAGCAAACGCTTGAAGTAACCCTCTTCGTCGCCGCCGCCGTAGTCGCGCGCCTGGCCCTCGAGCATAGGCGTCATCACGTCGGCGGGACACACTGCGTTGACGCGCACCAGGTCCGGCGCCAGCTCGAGCGCCAGCGACTTGGTGAGCAGGCTCACGCCGCCTTTGGAGGCGGTGTAGATAGCCGTCCCCGGTGTGCCCACCACACCGGCATCCGAACTCATGTTGATGATGCAGCCCTGCGTCTTTCTCAGCTCCGGGATGGCGGAGCGGCAGCAGAAGAACGTGCCTTTGAGGTTCACGTCTACCGTGCGATCCCACATCTCCTCGGTCATTGCCTCGCTGGGCCCTTCCACCCAGACGCCGGCCGTGTTGACCAGCACATCCACGCGGCCGGTCTCGGCGACTGCCTCGGCGACGAGCGCCTCGCACTCAGCCACCACGCTGACGTCGCAGGTCATGGCATGCACGGTGGCGACTGCGGCCAACTCGCCGGCCAGTATCTCGAGCGCCACCGCGTCGAGGTCGCCGAGCACAAGCGTGGCGCCAGCCGTGGCCAGACGCCGGGCCACGGCGCGGCCGATGCCGCCCGCGGCGCCGGTCACGATCGCCGTCTTCTGGTTGAGATGGAGAGTCATGCATCCCCCCGCTGCTCGGGAGCCTTGCCGTCCGTACAGTTTACCGCGCTCATACGCCGCTGACCACGCAGAGGTGTTGCGCGTCGGGGCGACGCTGTCAGTAGTACAGCTCGCTCGGACCTTTGTACTCTTGGATGGTGTTGCCGCCGTCGATGACCACCAGCTGACCGGTGATGTAGCTCGCCTCATCCGAGGCCAGGAAGCAGACGAGACGACCCACCTCCTCGGGGTGTGCCGCACGGCCCAGCGGCGTGTTGAGCGCTCCGGCACGCTCCCCCTCGGTGGTAGACCCGGTGTCGATCCAGCCTGGTCCCACCGCGTTGACCGTGATGCCGTGCTTGGCCACGTCGAGAGCCAAGCCGCGTGTGAGGCCCAGCACACCGGCTTTGGCGGCGCAGTAGGCCGACTCCTGCGGGTTGGCGACCACGGGGCCTGTGACGGAGGACACGTTGACGATGCGGCCGCAGCCGCGCTCGATCATGCCCTCGATGACCGTGCGCGTGACGTTGAACTGGGTCTTGAGGTTGATGGCGATGCCGAAGTCCCACTGCGCCTCGGACATGCTGGGGAAGTCGGTGAAGTCCTCCTCCCGCCCCTCGACGACCATGCCGGCGTTGTTGACCAGCACGTCGATGCGGCCGTGGGTGCGCAGCGCCTCGGCCACGGCCGCCTGCACCTGGTCCATCTCGGTCAGGTCGGCGGTGTGTGAGCTCACCGTGGCGCCCAGGCGCCGCAACGCCTCGGCGCAGCCGTGCACCTTGTCTGAGATGTCGACGATGGCCAGAGCGGCGCCTTCCTCGGCAAGCACCTTGCAGGTGGCAAAGCCGATGCTGTTCTGCTTGGCGACGCCGGTGACGAGCGCCACTTTGCCCTGGACTCTGCCTGCGCGCTCCATGGTCTTCGCTCCCTGATCGCTCGCCGGCTCAGGCCGGGACGGCTGTGAGACTACCATCCGCGCTCGCCGGCGCAACCGCGCCGTACACAGCGCCGGCGGCCGGAGCTCCGCGAGCCGGCCGCCACTCGCAGCCGGCCGTGGGAGGTTCGCTGGCAGCTTTCGTTAAGTTCTGCGGCAGGATGCCGATGAAGAGGTCATGCGCGCGAACGCGAACATACACGGGGGCAAGACCAAGGCCGGAGACTGGCTCCGCGTTTCCGACGTCGCCACGCTCCTCGGCGTGAGCGCCAACACCGTCCGTCGTTGGACCAACGACGGCGTCGTGCGCTGCCAGCGAAGTCCGGGTGGACATCGTCGCTACCGGCGCGCCGACGTGCTGGCGCTGCTGGTCACACAGCCGGTGAGCCAAGAGAAGCGAGTGACTTCGCGAGCCGGCTCCCCCGGCGCGGTCGAGCGTCTGCGCGCCCTCGCCGACGCCGGCGCCGATCTTGACCTGCTGCTCATGCACAACCCGCAAGAGACGCCGCGGGTGGTGGCGCGCAAGCTCTGCGACCTGACCGCCGTGCCATGCTGCGACCTGTACGTTCGTGCCAACGCCGGGCTCAACGGTGCGGTGCGCCTGCGGCACGGCCAGTGCGACCACGCGTGGGAGGGCACGGCGCCCGACGCCGACCTCTGGCCGGCGCCGCTGCTGGCATCGGCCGAGATCCCGCCGGCTCAGACGTGGTCGCTCTCCGACGACTCCCTGACACCCGAGGCCAGGCAGTCCTTGGAGGCGCGCCACTGCTCGTCGATGCTCTCCTTGCCGCTGGCCACCGGGGGTCGGCTGGTAGGCCTGGCGGCGTTGTACGACGCTGCGCCGCGCGACTTCGCCGCCGAGCTGGAGATCGCCGCCGACCTCTCCCGGCTGGCGGCACACCACCTCGACGCGGCGCGGCTGCTGGTACAGCTCAACCGGCGCGCCATCGTGGGCCGCGAGATGGCCGAGCTCGGCGGCCTGCTCTACGACCCGCAGCGCCTCATGAAGACCGTGACGCACCGGGTCGTCGGCGTCACCGGAGCCCTGCGCTGCGCCATCTATCGTCAGGAGGCTGAGGGCCTGCGCTGCCTGGCTGCCGCGGGTCGCACGCACGCCCAACTCGGCCGCGTCGGCGACCTTCTTGATCTCGAGGACTCTTCGGCCGCGAACAAGGCCGTGGCGACCAAGGAGCTCATCGTCGTCAGCGGGCCCGATGATCCCCGGCTCTCGCACCGTGAGCGCCAAGAGCTTGCCGGCAACGGCCTAGCCAGCAGGCTCGTCATGCCGCTCTGTGTGGGCGATCACCTTATAGGCCTCATCGACATGGTAGACGACCGAGCGCGCGACTACGCCGAGCACCTCGACTTCATCGTCGGCGTGGCGCAGATCGTCGCCGGCTCGCTCGAGAACGCCCAGCTCTTGACCGAGGTGGAGCAGCGCAACACCGCGCTGCGCGAGCTCGTCGAGCTCGGTGAGATCGTGTCGCAGACGGGCGACCTCGACGCCTTCGTGCGCGCCGTGGCCGAGCGTCTCTACGCCAGCGTGGGCGCCGCCGACTGCGACATCTGGCGGTATCAGGGCGATCAGCTGCGCTTGCTGGCGAGCTACGACCGCAACGGCTTCGACGAGTCGCTGGCGGGCAAGGTCCTCGATCTCGAGCCCTATCCCTCTCTCGTGGCGGCGATCGACAACAACGAACCCCTCGTCATCGCGAACCTCGCCGACCAGCGCGTGAGCTCGGAAGAGGTCAGCGACTACGGCGAGTTCGGCTTCCAGAGCGTCATCTCCATCCCGCTGAGCGTCGAGGGTCGTGTGGTGGGCCTGGTAGAGCTCTACGACACGCGGCCACGCGACTTCGCCGAACACTACGACTTTCTGCTGAGCGTGACCCAGCTCATCGCCGGCTCCTTCGAGAACGCCACGCTGCTTGGCGAGGTCGAGGCGCGCAACGCCACGCTGCGCGAGCTGGTGGAGCTCGGCCAGGTGGTCTCGCAGGCCAGCGAGTCTGACGAGTACCTGCGCACCGTGGCCGAGCGTCTGATCACCGTGGTGGGCGTCGTCGACTGCGACATCTGGCGCCTCGACGGCAAGGCCATGCACCTCGTGGTCAGTCTGGACAAGAACGGCCCGGACGAGTCGGAGATTGGCCTGACTCTCGATCTCGAGAAGTATCCGGCCGTGGCCGCGGCGATCGAGAACGGTGAACCGCTCGTGATCAAGGACTTCGACGACCCGCGCCTGACGGACAAGGAGAAGGAGGACTACAAGCCCTACGGCTTCCAAAGCATCTTCTCAGTCCCCCTCAGCGTCGAGGGACGCTCTGTCGGTCTGGTCGAGCTGTACGACACCAAACCCCGTGACTGGGCGGAGCAGCGCGACTTTCTGGTCAGCGTCAGCCAGCTCATCGCCGGCTCTTTCGAGAAGGTGATGCTGCTGGCCGAGCTCAAGCACCGAGCCGACATGCGCCGCCAGGTGCTGGAGATCGGCGAGCTCGTATCACAGGCGGCCGGGCTCGACGAGCTCGTGCGGCTCGCGGCCGAGCGTATGCGGGAGCTCTTCGGTGTTGAGAACTGCGACATCTGGCGCGTGGAAGACGACCGCGTGCGCTGTCTGGTGAGCATCGACAGCAANNGTCTTCACCGACTTGCGTGACCCACGCCTTCTGAAGACCGAGCGTGAGCACTACCAACATTGGGGTCTGCACAGCGGCGTGAACCTGCCGCTGGTGGTCGGGGACCGCGCCGTGGGCGTGATCGACTTGTTTGACGACAAGGAGAGAGACTACAGCGACCAGCTCGATACGATGCGCAGTGTCGGACAGCTGGTCGCCGGGGCCTTCGCCAAGACCGTGCTCCTTGACGAGCTCGAGCGGCGCGTGCAGGCACGGCACGAGCTGCTCGAGCTCGGCGAGATCGTCTCCCAGACCCTCGACCTCGACCGTCTCGCGCACAGCGTGGCGCGCCGCCTGCTCGCCTTTGTCGGGGCAGCATGTTGCGACATCTACCGCCTCGACGGCGACCAGCTGCACCTGCTCGTCAGCGAGCTGGGCGACGCGCTGAGGGATACCGACGCCGAGACCCAGCACGTGTTCGACCTGCCGCCCAACACCGTACTGCGGGAGACGCTGGTGACCGGCGAGCCACTGGTGATCGCCAGCCTCGACGACCCGCGTCTGTTGCCCGAGGAGGTGACCGCCCACGAGGCGTGGGGCACGCGCAGCGCCCTCTGGGTGCCGCTGCTCGTCGAGGGCCGCGCCGTGGGCTTCATCGACATCGAAGACGTGCGCGAGCGCGACTACGCCGAGCACCTGGACTTCGCCCGCAACGTGGGCCAGCTCCTGGCCGGGGCCTTCGCCAAAACGATGCTCCTCGACGAGCTCCAGCAGCGCGTGCGGGCACAGCAAGAGCTGGTCGAGCTGGGTCGGATCGCATCGCAGGCACGCGACCTCGAGGAGCTCCAGCAGAAGGTCGCGCAGCGCCTGTTCGCCTTCATGGACGCCGCCAGCTGCGACGTCTACCGTGTGGAGGGTGACCGCCTGCGCTGTGTGGCCAGCACTGCGCTGGAGGGCTACAAGGACGTAGTCGGCCAGGTCATCGACCTGTACGAGAACCCGTCGTTGAACGAGGCGCTCGCGACCGGTGAGCCCCTGGTGATCGCCAGCCTCGAAGACCCGCGCTTGTCGCCCGCCGCGGTCGCCGAGTACGTCGAATGGGGCTCCAAGAGCTCACTCACAGTGCCGCTCGTGGCCGAAGGCAAGCTCGTGGGCATCATCGACATCGATGACCTTCACGAGCGCGACTTTGCCGAGCACCTCGATTTCGCTCGCAACGTGGGCCATCTGCTGACCGGGGCCTTCGAGAAGGCCTCCCTGCTCGACCGCCTGGAAGCGGGCAACAGCGAGCTACGGGCGATGGTCGACGCGGGCCTCGAGTTCGGCGCCACCCTGGAAGTGGGCGATGTGCTGAGAGCGGTCGCCACCCGCATCCTGGCGGCGTCCGGGGCCGACATGTGCGACATCTACCGCCTGGACGGTGACCAGATCGAGCTTCTCGTCACGCTCGGCGGCGGCGGGGACGAGAACCCCGAAAGTGAGCGCTATCAGGTGTCCGATTTCGGCTCCTTCGTCAAGGCGGCCGACCAGCGACAGCCGGTGCTCAACCTCGACGTTCTCGCGGACCCCGAGACCACGGACAAGGAACGCGAGGATGCCGAGAAGTGGGGGTATCGCTCACTCTTCACCGTCCCGCTCGTGAGCCACGCGGACGTGATCGGCTTCGTCGTGCTCTTGAATCGCAGTGTGCGCGCGTTCGACCACGAGGAGGTCATCATCGGCCTGACTCAGATGGCCGCACAAGCCATCGTGAACGCGTCCCTCTATCGCCAGGTGGACGACACCGCCAGGCGCATGTCTCTCATCAGCGAGTCGGGCATGGAGTTTTCGGCTTCTCTGGACTTGCGCGCCACGCTCACGGCCACGGCCGACCGCCTGCGCGCGGCCGCGGACGTAGCCGACTGCGACATCCTTCTCACCCGCGGCACGGGCGAGTTCCATTGTCTGCTCAGCCTGGTGGGCGAGAACGTCTGCCCCGACTGGCAGGACAGCGTCGCGCGCATGCAGGACTGGCCCTTGAGCAAGGTTTGCATCGAGGAGCGCCGGCCGACGATGTTCTCGTCTCTGGACGATCCAAGGCTCACGGATCGGGTGCGTCAGCAGTACGCCAAGTGCAACGAGACGGCCGGCCTGATACTGCCCCTGATCGCCAAGGACGAGGTGATCGGCACCGTCGAGCTGCTGGAGACGCGCGGCGAGCGCGTCTTCAGCGACGACGAGATCGCCACCGCCGAGGCCGTCTGCCGCGTGGCGGCGCTGGCCATCGACAACGCTCAGATGTTCGCGAACCTGCAGGCGACCAACCAGGAGACGGCGCTGGTCAACGTGATCGCCCACGAGACCACCGCGAGCCTCGACATGGCCGAGATCGCCGCCGCCGCGGTCACGGCGCTGCAGACCGTCGTGCCCTTCGAGCTTGCTAGCCTCATGCTCATCGAGGACGATGCTCTCTCGACCATCTACTCATCCCACCCCGACTCGCGGCTCGCGGGCGTCTCCACAGCGACCATCCAGCGCAAGTTCGTCGAGCGCCTCATGCGTGAGAGCGTGGCTATCCTCGACCTACCTGACGAGAGCCCCTTCGGCGGCGACCATCCTGCCCTGGCCGGCCTGCGCTCCGCGGCCGTCGTCGCCCTCACGTCCGAGAGCAAGCTCGTGGGTGTCCTCAACCTGGCCAGCACGGTGCCCGGCGCCTTCAACGAGGTGGACCGCAGCCTGTTGGAGCGAGTCGCCACCCCGCTCGCGCTGTCGCTCCACAACGCGCGCCTGTACGAAAACATCAAGAGCATGCACCTCAGCAACCTCAAGGCCCTGAGCTCGGCCCTGAACGCCAAGGACTACTACACGCTTGGTCACGCCGCCCGCGTGTCGGCCTACATGGTGCTCATGGGAGAGGAGCTCGGCTGGCCGGAGGAGCGCATCCGCGAGGCCGAGGAGGCAGCGTATCTGCACGACATCGGCAAGATCGGCATCTCCGACCGCGTGTTGCTCAAGCCCGGCAAGCTCAATGCCGAGGAATGGGAGCTGATGCGTCAGCACCCGGTGTTCAGCGCCGACATCATCCAGTCCCTGTTCAGCGAAGATCTGGTGCTGGGCGTGCGCCATCACCACGAGCGCTACGACGGCAGAGGCTACCCGGACGGCTTGGCCGGAGAGGCGATCCCGAAGATGGCCCGCGCCATGTGCGTGGTGGACTCCTACGACGCCATGAGCTTCCAGCGCACCTATCGTTCGGCGCTCAACTACGAGGAGTGCCTCGCCGAGCTGAGCGAGTGCCGCGGCAAACAGTTCGACCCCGACATGGTCGACGCGTTCCTGCGCGTGCTCACCGAGATGGAAGAGCGTCGCGCGATCGCCGTTGCGGCGGCAGAGGACGCCGCCATGCGCATCGATCCGGCCAAGCACATCCTGCTGACCACCCCCGAAGATGCGCAGCGGCCCGAGTACGAAGAGTTGTGCCTGCAGCTTCGCGAGGTGCGCGATGCACACCCACCGGTGCGCTTCCTCACCACGCACGCCAGAGTCGGCAATCGCTACGTCGTGATCGGCGACGGCGAAGAGGAGAGCACGGGCGAGAAGTCCCTCCTCGGCGAGGAGATCTTCACCGACGACGACCTGCACAGCGTGCTCGCCGGCGAGCGCCTCAACATGAACACCTTGGTCGCCGACGAGTTCGGGGTATGGATCAATGCTTTGGCCATGGTGCGCGACGCCAACGGCAAGGCGATCGCCATCGCCGATGCCGACCTGCCGCCGTTTGCCACGGCCGGCATGGGCGGCCTGCGCAGCGGGAGCCGGCAGGCGCTGGCCGCCATGCTGCAGACCGCCGCCAGACGGGGAAGCCATACCGAGATCGACGCCATCACCGACGGGCTCACCGGCCTCTACAACCACCGCTACCTGCACGAGCGACTCGCGGAGCAGATCGAGCGCGCCGGCGACGAGCACGCCTCACTCTCGCTGCTCTTCTGCAACCTCGACCACTTCAAGCAGTTCAATGACGAGCGCGGCCACTCCAACGGTGACAAGGCGTTGCGCGCGGTCGCCCATGTGCTCGAACAGGCGGTCCGGCGCGTCGATCTGGCGGCACGCTTCGGCGGCGAGGAGTTCGTCTTGGTGCTCATGGACACTGCCCTTGACGGCGCCTTGGAGGTGGCCGAGCGTATCCGCAGCGACGTCCACCAGGCCGGCGTGGCGCTCGGCGACGACGACTTCACCATCAGCATCGGCGTCGCCGCGTTCCCCGACGACGCCAAGCTCAAAGAGGAGTTCCTCGACAAAGCCGAGTGGGCCATGCAGCTGGCCAAGCGCCGCGGCCGCGACCAGGTCGTGCCCTTTGCAGGGGCCGATGCCGGCCAGTACGCGTCCGCGGCCGAGCTCGACCACGCGTCCCACAGCTGACGCAGCTCGCACGCGGGCGTAAGTGGCGCCGTGGTTTCGCGCCCGCCACGGCGGGCATCACCATCGCAGCACATCTACGAGCACACACCCCAAGGAGGCAAGCGATGGCAAAGGCAGAGCGCAGAGCAGACGCTACCTGGACCGGTACTTTGGCCCACGGCGAAGGGCTCTTGGAGTTCACGAGCGGCGCCACCGGGAATCTGCCCGTGACTTGGGCCTCGCGCACCGAGCGTTCGAATGGCAAGACGAGCCCCGAGGAGTTGNNCACGTGGCCGCCACCTGTACGTTCGACCAGACGGAGGCCGGCTGGCGCGTGACGCGCAGCGACCTGAAGGTTCGCGGCAAGGTGCCGGGCCTGGACGCGGCCGCCTTCGCCAAGGCCGCTGCTCAGGCCAACAAGGGCTGCCCCGTCTCCAACGCCCTCAAGGGCAACGTGCAGATCACCGTAGAGGCGACGCTCGAGTAGCACCGGCTGCCGGCGAAGTCTGAGCAGGCGGCGGTAGGCGTCAGGTGCGGCGACCGCGAGGGACGCGCACGTCGCCCTGGCGGCGGGTCAACCCCTCGCGGTCGAACAACTCGAGCAGCGCCTGCGCGTTGCGNNGCCAGCAGCTTCTCACGTACGCCGGCGACGGGGGCCACGGCAAACCAGAGATCCTTCTCGGCGCGCACCAGCTCTCCCCGGCGCGCCAGCACGGCGCGCATCCGCTCGAGGTCGGCGCGCGAAGTGCTGAGCTCCTCGGCCAGCGTGGCCAGCGTCGGCGGCGCCAGGCCGGCGGCGGTGAGCCGCTCGCGGGCCGCCGCCCCCAGGGCCTCCTGGGCCGGCGACAATCCTCCGCCGGCGACGGCC
>PMKX01000054.1 GCA_003158705.1 Actinomycetota bacterium | reverse complement strand
CGCCGAGGGCGCCATCGCCGCCGGCGCTCGCTTCTTCGCCGGCTACCCGATCACGCCGTCCACCGAGATCGCCGAGACACTGGCCCTGCGGCTGCCGCAGGTGGGCGGCCACTTCATGCAGATGGAAGACGAGATCGCCTCCATAGGAGCCGTGGTGGGCGCGTCGCTGGCCGGCGTCAAGGCCCTGACGGCCACATCGGGCCCCGGCTTCTCGCTCATGCAGGAGATGATCGGCTTCGCCACCATGGCCCAGGTGCCGTGCGTGATCGTCGACGTGATGCGCGGCGGACCCTCCACGGGTCTGCCGACCGAGCCCTCGCAGGGCGACGTGATGCAAGCCCGCTGGGGCACGCATGGCGAGCACTCCATCATCGCCCTCGTGCCGAGCTCGGTGCTCGAGTGCTTCACCTTGACGGTGGAGGCCTTCAATCTGTCGGAACGTTATCGCACGCCGGTCATCATCCTGTCCGACGCCCTGATCGGCCACATGCGCGAGGCGGTGGTCTTGCCCGGCGCTGACGAGATCGAGGTGGTCGACCGAGCGCCGGCGACCGGCGACCCCGGCGGCGAACCGCCGCTGGCGCCCAGCGTCGACCACATCCCGGCCCTGCCGGCCCTGGGGTCGCCGTACCGCGTGCACGTGACCGGCTTGGTCTACAGCCTCAGGAGCGGCAGCCCCGAGACCGCCGACCCGGCCGTTGCCCAGAACCTCGGTGAGGTGCTGCGCGAGAAGATCTACCACCACCGCGAGGCCATCACCCGGGTCGAGGACTTCGAGATGGAGGACGCCGAGGTGGCGATCTTCGCCTACGGCTCGGTGGCGCGTTCGGCGCGGGCCGTCGTTCGCTGGGCCCGCGCCCAGGGTCTGCGCGTCGGCATGGTGCGTCCCATCACCCTGTGGCCCTTCCCCACGCGTGACGTGGAGAGGATGGCCGAGCAAGTGCACACGGTGATCGTGCCCGAGATGAACCTGAAGCAGATGAGCTGGGAGGTCCAGGCCGCCGTGCGCGGACGCGCCAAGGTCGTCGACCACGGGCGTGTGGACGGCAAGCTCATCACGCCGGCTGAGATCCAGCGTCTCGTGAGGAAGGAGTTCCCCTATCACCGCTTTGATTGACGAACAGTCGCTCGAGCGCCCGCCGCGTGACTGCGCCCCGCCCAAGGTGCAAGGTCACGCGACGGCGGAGATCCTGCGCCACATGCGGACGCGCAAGACGATGTGGTGCCCCGGCTGCACCAACGGCATCGTCACGCGGGCGCTCATCGACGCGCTGCTCTCAGTGGAGCTGGATGCCGACAAGGTGGCCGTAGTGGCCGGCATCGGCTGTGCCGGCCGCATCACCACCTACCTCGACTACTCCACCGTGCACTGCACCCACGGCCGCGCCTTGGTGGTGGCCACCGGCGCCAAGGCGGCGGACCCGGCGCTGCAAGTGATCGTGATCATGGGCGACGGCGATTGCGCGGCCATCGGCGGCAACCACCTGATCCACACCGCGCGGCGCAACGTGGATCTCACCGCGCTGGTGCTCAACAACAACATCTACGGCATGACCGGCGGGCAAGCGGGCCCGACCACGCACGAAGGCGACTTCTCCAAGACGAGTCCCTATGGGCACGCCGAGCAGCCCTTCGACATCTGCGAGTTGTCGCGCGCCGCGGGGGCCACGTTCATCGCCCGCGGCACGGCCTACTCGTACATGAAGCTGGTGGGGCTCATCGCCGCCGGCATCACACACAAAGGTTTCTCGCTGGTCGAGGTGGAGTCCGCCTGCCCCACGTTCTACGGCCGCTTCAACGAGACGCCCACCGCAGCCGAGATGCTGGTCGCCCAGAAGCGTCGTGCCGTGCCGGTCGAGCGCTACGCCGCCGGCACGGCGGCCCACGCCGACACGTACCCCGTCGGTGTGCTGCACCATGCCGAGCGCACCGAGTACTTCGACGCCTACGCGGAGGTCCAGCGCCGTGCCCAGTCCCGCTAGCGGCCCGCCGGCGCTGCGCCTGGAGATCCGCCTCTCGGGCAGCGGCGGCCAAGGCTTGGTGCTGGCGTCGACGGTGCTCGCCGAGGCTGCCGTGGCGACCGGCAGGGAGGTCGTGCAGACGCAGAGCTACGGCCCGGAGGCGCGCGGCGGCGCCTCCCGCGCCGAGGTGATCATTTCCGACGAGGAGATCGACTTCCCCGAGCTCGTCTCGCCCGACATCACCGTCTGTCTTTCGCAGGAGGCGTTCGACACGTTCGCCGCGGTCACGCGGGACGGCGGTCTGGTCCTCTACGACGAGCAGCTTGTGGTGGCGAAGCCCGTGCCGGGTGTGCGCCTCGTCGGAGTGCCGTTGACCAGCCTGGCCCAACAGGCGGCAGGCACGCCCCTGGCCGCCAACATCGTCGCTTTGGGCGTGCTCGAGAAGCTCGCTGCTCCTGTACCGGTCGAGGCGCTGATCGAGAGCCTGCGCCGTCGTCTACCGGAGCGGCTGCTCCAAGCCGATCTCGCTGCCCTGCAGGTCGGCCTGGAGACCGGGCGTCGCCGGCGGCCGCGCCGTGCGGCTAACCCGCGCCGGTCGCCGTGACGTAACATAGGTGCCATGAACGTCGTCATCCGCGTCGCCGGCATCCTCGGGTTGCTCGTCTGCGGCTTCGCCATGGTCGAGCTTGTCATCGACGCCCTCAGATATCGTCACTACGTGGACATCGTGCTGGCCGTCGCCGTGGCTGTGGGCACTGTCCTGCTGCTGCTCAGTTTCGGCGACACCCTCATGCGCTGACCCCCTAAGGCTCTCGCTCCCACCTGCCGATACCGGCTGCGCAGGGTCGCAGCGCTAGCCGCGTGCGACCCCATGCCAAAAGTCGGGCCGGTGCCGAGTGTGCGATGCTTGGCTGCCGGCTGCGTGTGCGACACGGAGCGACGCAAGCATGCATCGTGTTCTTGTGGTTGACGACGAGCCGGACATCCGGCGCCTGGTGAAGGAGGCGCTGAGCGTCAGCGGCTATCAGGTCGAGACGGCTGCCGATGGCGACGAGGCGGTCCGCAAAGGCGCCCTCACGCTGCCCGAGTTGGTGCTGCTCGACATCATGATGCCCAAGGAAGACGGCTTTGCCGTGTACGAGCGCCTGCGTGCCAAGCCGGCCGGCCTTGTGTGCCCGATCATCTTCCTGACCGCTCGCCGCGAGATCGACGACAAGCTCGCGGGCTTTCGGCAAGGCGCCGTCGACTACATCACTAAGCCCTTTCATATCAAGGAGCTCGTGGCTCGCGTGAAGGTCCATCTCGACGAGCCGGGTCCGCCCAAGGGGGACGTGCCCAGCCCGTTGACCGAACGGGAGCGTGAGATCGTACGTCTGCTGTCCAGCGGCAAGACCTACAAGCAGGTCGCCCGCGCCCTGGCTCTCTCGCAGAGCACCGTGCGCAATCACCTGCACAACGTCTACCAGAAGCTGAACGTGGTCGACCGCGCGCAGGCGGTGATCGTGAGTAGGGAGAACGGCTGGGTGTAGAGGCCGCGCGCTGGCGGCCGGCGCGGCTTAGCTGCTCGCGAAGGGCATGTCGGGCAACGACCAGCTCACGTGTCGGTCGCGGCGGTCGGCCCGGCGTCGTTCATCTGCTCTTGCCGCCCCGTCGGCTATGCCGCCCGGCTGGCGGCGCTCCCGGTGGCGGCGGTCGATGATGACCCTGACGTTCTCGTGGCCCTCGTAGCGCCTCTCGAGACGCTCGCGGAAGAACCCCTCCAAACCCCGGGGCACGACGACGGTCTTGGCTTGGTTGCCGGCGGCCTTTTCGGCCATGCAGACCTCCTGAACCTGACAAGTGTACCATTCATTTCGTCCAGTGGACATGAGAGTCCTGCCGTTCTTGCGGTTGGCTCGCAGACCCCCTGCGCCGGGTTGCCGCGCTTCGCGGGTGGGTCGTTGTCGCGGTACACTAGTCAAGTTGCATGCAGGCGGTCAGAGGAGCCTTCCTGAATCTCACCATCGACGGGCGCGAGGTCGCCGTTGAGCCTGGGGCCACGGTCCTGGCTGCCGCACGCGCGACCGGCGTCGACATCCCTTCTCTCTGTCAGGACGACCGGCTGGAGCCGTTCGCTGCCTGTCGCCTCTGCCTGGTGGAGGTCGAGGGCGCCCGCGAGCCGGTCGTCGCCTGTACTACGGCGGCGGCCGAAGGCATGGTCGTGCGCACCGAGACCGACGAGCTCAGCGAGCTGCGGCGCACGCTCCTCGACCTTCTGCTCTCCGACCACCGTCCCGACTGTCTGACGTGTGACAAGTCGGGCGGCTGCCGTCTGCAGGAACTTGCTTACCGCTACGGCGTGTCGGCGACAGGCTACGTGGGCGAGATGCGCGCATACCCGGAGCGCGAAGACACGCCATTCATCGCCTACGATCCGACCAAATGCATCCTCTGCGGCCGCTGCGTGGGCATCTGCCAGCAGGTCCAGATGTGCCACGTGCTCGACTTCGCCGAACGTGGCTTCGGCTCGCTTATCTCGACTTCGTTCGGCCGCTCCATGGTGGACACCACCTGCGAACTGTGCGGCAACTGCGTCTCGGCTTGTCCGACGGGCGCGCTGCAGGACAAGCTGGCCCGCTTCACGGGTCGCACCTGGGAGGGCAAGACCGTCGACTCGGTCTGCCCGTTCTGCGGCTGCGGCTGCAACGTGCAGCTCCACGTGAGCGACGACCGCGTGGTGCAGGTCACGGCGCCGCTCGGCAAGGGCCCTAACGGCGGCAATCTGTGCGTGAAGGGACGCTACGGGTACCAGTTCATCGGCCACCCGGAGCGCCTGACTCAGCCGCTGGTGCGTCGCCGCGGCCAGCTGGTCCCAGCCTCGTGGGACGAGGCCCTCGGCCTGGTGGCCGAGCGCTTCGGCGCCATCAAGACGCAGAGCGGGCCGGACGCGCTGGCCGGCTTCGCCTCGGCGCGCTGCACCAACGAGGAGAACTACCTGTTCCAGAAGTTCATGCGCGCCGTCGTGGGCACGAACAACGTCGATCACTGCGCTCGCCTCTGTCATGCGTCCACGGTCACCGGCCTGGCGCAGTCTCTGGGCAGCGGCGCCATGACCAACTCCTTTGCCGACCTCGAGACCGCGCAGGCGCTGCTTATCATCGGCTCCAACACGAGCGAGGCGCATCCCATCGCCGCTCTACACCTCAAGCAGGCGCTGCGCCGTGGCGCCACGCTCATCGTCGCCGACCCGCGCCGCATCGACATGGCGGCGCGCGCTCACTATCACCTGCAGCTGCAGCCGGGCACGAACGTGGCCGTCCTCAATGGACTCATGCACGTGATCCTGGACGAAGGTCTGGCCGACGAGGCCTTCATCGCCGAGCGCACCGAAGGCATCGCGGCTCTGCGGGAGGTTGTGGCCACCTACACGCCGGAGCTGGTGGAGGAGATCTCCGGCGTGCCAGCCGACCTGCTGCGCTCAGCGGCGCGCGCCTTCGGCTCCGCCGAGCGCGCTGCCGTGGTCTACTCGATGGGCATCACGCAGCATTCGCACGGCACGGAGCATGTGCTTGCCGTGTCCAACCTGGCCCTGCTCACCGGCAATCTCGGCAAGCCTGGCGCCGGCGTCAACCCCCTGCGTGGGCAGAACAACGTGCAGGGCGCCTGCGACGTGGGTGCGTTGCCCAACGTGTACACAGGTTATCAGTCCGTCACCGACGAGGCGGCGCGGCGCAAGTTCGAGCAGGCCTGGGGTGTGAGCCTTGGCTCTGAGGTAGGCCTCACGGTCACCGAGGCCTTCGACGCCATGGCCGAGGGCGCCGTCAAGGGTCTCTACATCATGGGCGAGAACCCCATGCTCTCCGACCCGGACATCGACCACGTCGCCGCCACCTTGCACGGTCTCGACTTCCTGGTCGTACAGGACATCTTCCTCAGTGAGACGGCCGCGCTGGCGGACGTGGTCCTGCCGGCGGCCAGTTTCGCCGAGAAGGAGGGCACGTTCACCAATACGGAGCGCAAGGTGCAGCTCTTGCACCGGGCCGTGTCGTCGCCCGGTGAAGCCCGTCCCGACGGCGACATCGTCATCGACCTCGCCAACCGCATGGGCGCCGCTTGGCGCTACGACGACCCGGCGGCCGTGATGGACGAGATCGCCGCCTTGACGCCTTCCTACGGCGGCCTTAGCTTCGCCAGGCTGGAGCAGGGAGGCCTCTGCTGGCCGTGCCCGAGCGCCGACCATCCCGGCACGCCCATCTTGCACGTGGACAAGTTCACGCGCGGCAAGGGTCGCTTCTTTGCCGTCGCCTACCAGCCCCCGGCCGAGGAGGCCGACGCGGCGTACCCGCTCACGCTGACCACGGGACGGCTGCTCGAGCACTATCACACGGGCACCATGACGCGGCGTTCGGACGGCCTCAACGAACTGGTGCCGACCGGCTTCGCCGAGGTGAACCCGGCGGACGCCAAGCAGCTCGGTGTGGTCGACGGCGCCACCATCGTCGTGGAGACGCGCCGGGGCCGCATCGACGTGCCGGCATACGTCACCGACCGGGTGCGCCGAGGCGTCGTCTTCGTGCCCTTCCACTTCTGGGAGTCGCCGGCCAATCGCCTCACCAACACGGCGCGCGACCCGGTGGCCATGATCCCCGAGTTCAAAGTGTGTGCCTGCCGGGTGAGCGCCTGAGGGACCTGGACCGGGTGGCTCGCGGCGGGCGTCGCGCGGTGTAGGGTACGTGCATGATCCCCCTGCACGACGACGTTCGGACGCGCCGCTTCGCCGTGGTGACCGCGACCATCATCGCGGTCAACACGCTGATCTTCCTCTTTGAGCTCTCCTTGCCGCGCTACGGGCTCACCCTGAACGAGGTCTTCCTCAGGGCCGGCGCCATCCCCTATGAGCTCACGCACCAGGTCGACGTGTTGCCGCACGACTTCGTGCCCGTGTGGGGGACCGTGCTCACCTCTCTGTTCCTGCACGGGGGCTGGCTGCACCTGATCTTCAACATGCTGTTCCTGTGGATCTTCGGCAACAACATCGAGGACACGATGGGGCGCCTCAGGTTCCTGCTCTTCTACCTGCTCTGCGGCTCCATCGCGGGCTGGACCCAGGCGCTGGTCGACCCCGGGTCCGTGGCGCCCATGATCGGCGCCAGCGGAGCCATCGCCGGCGTCATGGGCGCCTACATCGTCCTCTTTCCGCGTGCTCACGTGCTCACCGTCGTGCCCCTCGTCTTCTTCTGGCCGGTCTTCTATCTGCCGGCCTGGGTCGTGTTGCTGGCGTGGTTCGGCCTCCAGTTCCTGGAGGGAACGCTGTCGCTGGGAGCTTCCACCAACGTGGCCTTCTTCGCCCACATAGGCGGCTTTCTGTCGGGCGCCGTCCTGGTACGCTTGTTCGTCGGCAGGCGGCGGCTGCGACCGGCGTGATGAGGAGCGCATGGTGATGATCGGCGACTATCACGTGCACACACGCCATTCTGACGGCAAAGGCGCGATGGCTGCCTGTGTGGAGCAGGCCATGGCGCTGGGCTTGCCCGAGATCGGGTTCTCCGACCACCTGGTGCCGGCGGGCAAGGATTACGAGGCGTATGGCATCGGCCCCGCGGCCAACCTCGACCAGTATGTCGCCGAGGTGCGCGCCACGGCGGCCTGCTACCCGCAGATCCGCGTGTTACTTGGCCTCGAGGTGGACTACGTGCCCGGCACCGAGGACGAGATAGCGGCGCTGCTCGCTCGCCACCGGTTCGACTATCTTCTGGGGTCGGTGCACTTCGTGGACGGCTTCGGCTTTGACGAGGGGCGCAGCCGCGACGATCCGCGCTGGCAGGACGTGGACGCGATCTACCGCGGCTACTACCGTACGTTGCGCCGCGCCGTGGAGACCGGCAGGTTCACGGCCATCGGCCACTTCGACCTGCCGAAGAAGTTTGGCCGCCGGCCAAGCTCCGCCCTGACTGCCTGCGAGGACGAGGTGCTGGCAGCCGCGGCGGCGGCGGGCATGGTGATCGAGGTCAACACGGCGGGGCTGCGCCGGCCGGAGGTGGGCGAGACATACCCGGCCGCCGACGTGTTGGCGCGCGCGCGCCGACTGGGCATCCGTGTGGTCTTCGGCTCGGATGCCCATCGGCCGGAGGATGTCGGTGCCGGCTTCGCGCAGGCCGCAGCATGTGCCCGCGCGGCCGGCTACGAGAGCACGCTCCGCCTCTCCGACGGCGCTCAAGTGAGACTGCCGTGAAGAATGCCGACGTGCGCCGCGTGGCGGCTGTCTACAACCCGACATCCGGCGGCGGCCACTTCCGCAAGGACGTGCCGCTGATCGTGGAGTCCTTGCGCGGCTTCGGCATGACCGTGGAGGAGTTCGCGACCGAAGGTCCCGGGCACGCCACCTACCTGGCGCGCCGAGCCGTGACACAGGGTTTCGACCTCGTGTGCTGCATCGGCGGCGACGGCACCGTGAACGAGGCGATCAACGGCGTGGCCGAGACCGACGTGCCCTTGGCCATCATCCCCACAGGCACGGTCAACGTGCTCGCCCTGGAGCTGGGCATCCCGCTCGAGCCACCGGACGCCTGCCGCCTGCTGGCTGAGGGCGACGTCTCGTGGGTCGACCTCGGCAAGGCGGGCGACCGCTACTTCGCCCTCATGGCTGGGATCGGCATGGACGCGGCCGTGGTCGCCTCCATGAACCCCGTGCTCAAGCGCACGCTGCACGAGGCGGCCTTCATCGTCCAAGGGGTGGCGACGTACTTGACCCGCGAAGAACCCCTGCTGCGCATCGAGACGGCCGAGAAGATCGTCGAAGGGTACTTCGCCGTGTTCGGCAACGCCTCCAACTACGGCGGCATCGTCGGCATCACGCCGCTGGCCGACATGCGCGACGGCCTGCTCGACGTCTGCGTGCTCACCGACAAGTCATTCCTGAGCACGGCCTGGTATTGGCTGGCCGCCTTGATGAACTCACACACCAGTCATCCCAAGGTGGAGTACTTCCGCACCGAGGCCGCACATGTCTCGGTGGTGGAGGGGGAGGACGAGGTACTCGTGCAGACCGATGGCGAAGTGGCCGGGCGGCTGCCGCTCGACTGCCGCGTGGTTCCGCGCGCCCTGCGCATAGTCATTCCCTGAGCCCGCGCGTCGCCCGGCGCGGGCACGCAGGGCCACGACCGTGGCCAGGCGGCTCTCTCTGTGGTCTGTCTGCTAGAGGCCCATCAGCGCCGCGAGCTGGTGCAGGCGCTCGGTGTAGGTCTTGCGCGTCTTGGCGTCGCGCGCCCGAAGCTCGGCCGGCGTGGCGATGGGCACGACGCGCATGCCCGGGCTGTCAAAGACGCGCAGCTCGAGCGCGTCGTCGGGGCTGTAGGGCAGGTCGCGGAAGAGCTTCTTGAGAAGGAAGCGCGTCGTCTGCTCGCCGACCGCGACGATGTAGTGCGGCGTCGTGATGGAGATCTCCTTGGAGAGGAAGGCGAAGCAGTTCTCCTGTTCCTCCGGCCTCGGGTCGCGCACCTCGCGGCCGCTGCGCGGCACGCACTTGAGCAGGGTCGTGCAGAACGCCTTGTCGCGGGAGCCGTTGCCCAGCGAGGGGATGAACTCGGTGAGCTCGCGCATGACGGAGCTCCCGGCGGGCAGGTCCTCGGTCTCGTCTTCGGACGACGGGCAGAGTGAGACGAACATGACGGACGCATGGGGATGCCCGGCGCCGGCCACGGCGCGGAGCCTGCAGGCAGCGAGTTCCTCGCACTTGATGCACTGCTTTTCGCTCCGCGCCAACTGATGAAGCTTCGCGTCTGCGTCTTCCATTCTCGGCACCTACTTTCCCGGTCGATCGGTCGAGCGAGCAGCTCGGCAGGAAGAGAGATGAGGATGCAGAAACGCCCGCACACGCGGCCGCTGACGATGCTGAGCGACCTGGCTGCGGGCGTTGTCGGCCTTCACACCCCCCATGTTAGGGGCCGCGGCTGTGACAATGCAAGTCCGGTGTGGCGGCCGCTGCCGGGGCCCCGCTGGCGGCCGCCGCACCGGCGAACGAGACGTCAGTTGGCGGCGGCCAGCGGGAGCGTCGCCGACGCCGGTGCGGTCTCGGGCGGTGCAGAGAGTGTGCCGGCGTAGGCCTCGTGCAGCAGCGCGTCCAGGCCGCGCACGGTGGGGAACGAGGAAGCACCGACGCTCAGAGTCTGACGCCGGCGCTCGATAAGCTCGGCGGCCACGTCGTGGCACAGCTCGGCCGCTACCCGGCGCGCCTCCGGCAGGGTCATGCCGGGCAGCGTGAGGATGAACGTGTCGGCGCCCACGCGAAAGGCCGTGTCGTCGGCGCCCAGCCGGCGCTTGAGACGGCGGGCGACGCCACGCACCAGCAGCTCGCTCCCTTGTGCGCCGAGGAAGTCCTGACTGTCGCGGAAGTGGTCGAGGCGCAGGCAGACGACGCTCAGCGGGGCGTGCTGAGCCGTGGCCTCGCGCATCGCGTCTGCCAGCAGCGAGCGCAGGCGCTCGG
This sequence comes from Actinomycetota bacterium, assembly GCA_003158705.1. Classification (GTDB taxonomy): domain Bacteria; phylum Actinomycetota; class Thermoleophilia; order UBA2241; family UBA2241; genus FEN-672. The sequence goes on along the minus strand of PMKX01000054.1, from coordinate 9,194 downwards.
CCGTGTAGAAGCCGGTCGTGCCGTCGACGCTGACCACTCGCTGCCGCTGACGAGGCCGATGCAGCTCGTGGGCGATGATGCCGCCGGCCGCGACCAGCACGAAGAGTCGCGCGAGACCAGTGGCCTTGTTGCCGCCCAGCGTCGGGTCGGCGATTGCTACGACAATGACCAGCAGCAACGCCGGCGCCAACAGGAATGGCCAGTCGGCCCGCGGCGACGCGCAGAGGTGGACCACCACCAAGGGCGGCACAGTCAGCAACAGCCAGCTATGGGCGCCGCCACTCAGGACCACCACAACACCGAGGAGGAGCCAGTCGAGGACGACGAGGGTGTGGGCGAGCGTGTGCCCGCGTCGGCGTGCCAACTTGACGGAGCAGATGCCAAGCACCAACCCGAGCAACGCCGGTGCCAGCGCCGCGCGCTGCTGCGTGAGTACACAGAGGGCCGCCAGAGCGGCGAAAAAGAGGGTCCGGAAGCGGCCTCGCAGGAGCTCGGGTGGGCGACTGCTGCGAGGCGCTCTGCTCACCCGCGCTGCGTCTCCCGGAGGACGCAACGGCGTTGCGCTTCGCGCACCATGGTTCGAGTATTCGCGCTCCCGGCTTCGTCTCCTGCCGACCGGTGAGCCTGGCGGGGCATATGGAGCGCGCCACCGCCGACGGCGTGCGGCCACGTGCGGCTTAGGCGCCGAGATTCGGCTATACTGTGTGCTCCGTGGACTCTCTGTTTCTTTCCGGGAATGAGGCCATTGCCCGCGGTGCTTTGCGCGCCGGGGTCACTTTCGCCTGTGGCTACCCGGGCACTCCCTCCACTGAGATCCTCGAGGTACTCAGCGCCACAGCCGACCGCGACGGGCGCGTGCAGGCCGAGTGGTGCATCAACGAGAAGGTCGCCTTGGAGACGGCGATCGGTGCCTCGCTGGCCGGCGCTCGCAGTCTAGTCACCATGAAGCACGTCGGCCTCAACGTGGCCGCCGATCCGTTCATGACCCTGTCGTTGACCGGCGTCAACGCTGCCCTGGTGATCGTCTCGGCGGACGACCCCGGCATGCACTCCTCTCAGAACGAGCAGGACAACCGCAACTTCGCCAAGTTCGCCAAAGTGCCGATGCTGGAGCCCGCCGACAGCCAGGAGGCCTACGAGTTCGTGGCCGAGGCCTGCGCCCTGGCAGAGGAGTTCGACGTGCCGGTGCTGCTGCGCTCGACCACGCGGGTCTCGCACGGGCGCAGCCGCGTGGTGGCGCGCGCTCCGGTGGCGTTTGCGCCGCGCAGCTACGAACGCTCCATCGACAAGTTCGTCATGATGCCGCAGTTCGCGCGCCAAAGGAATCGGCTGGTGCTGGAGCGGCTAGCCAAGCTGCGCGAGCGTGCCGAGCGCACGCCGCTCAACGTGCTGGAGGCAGGCACGGCCGACCTCGGCATCATCTCTTCTGGTGCCGCCTACACGTACGCTCGCGAGGCTTTTCCCAAGGCATGGTTCCTCAAGCTGGGCATGTCGCACCCCTTGCCGGTCGAGAAGGTCGCCAAGCTCTATCGCTCCGTGTCACGTGTGGCGGTGGTCGAGGAGCTCGACCCGTTCATCGAAGACCAGGTGCGGGCGCTGGGTCTGCCGGTGGTCGGCAAGGAGGCCATCCCGGCCGACGGCGAGCTCGACCAGGAGATCGTCTTTGCCGCGCTCGAGCCCTATCTCACGCGGCGGCCGCCGCGCCGCCGCCGACCGGTCATGCCGCCGGCGGCGCGCATCAGCGCGCCGGTGCCCGCCGAACCGCAGCTGCCTGTGCGGCCGCCGGTGCTCTGTGCGGGCTGTCCGCACCGCGCCGTGTTCGCCATGCTGCGCAAGCACAAGGTCAGTCCGCTGGGCGACATCGGCTGCTACACGCTGGGCGCCCTGTCCCCATTGGATTCGTTGGACAGCTGCCTGTGCATGGGCGCCAGCATCGGCATGATGGCCGGCATGAACAAGGTGCTGGGTCGCCGCGCGGTCGCTGCCGTACTTGGCGACTCTACGTTCTTTCACTCCGGCGTCACGCCGCTCATCGACGCCCGCTACAACGAGACCGACGGCATCGTGCTGGTGCTCGACAACCGCACCACGGCGATGACGGGCCATCAAGGTCACCCCGGCACCGGCGTGCATCTCGACCGCAGCGCCGGCCCGGCGCTGGACATCGAGCGCCTATGCCAAGGCATCGGCGTGCGCTGCGAGACCGTGGATGCTCTCGACACCGAGGCCTTCGAGAGCGCTCTCAAGCGCGAGCTCGGCGCACAGGGGCTGGGCGTGATCGTCGCCTTCGCGCCGTGTGCCTTGATGGCTCCCGGCGAGCAGCAGCTCACCGTCGACGAGGAGCGCTGCAATCTGTGCGGCTTGTGCCTGGACATCGGCTGTCCGGCCTTGGCTCCCGGCGAGACGGCGGTGGAGGTCAGCGCCGCCTGCCACGGCTGTGGCGTGTGTGCGGCCGTATGCAAGCGCGGCGCTCTGAGTGTGGCCGGCGAGCCGGCGGGCACGCCGTGAACGGCACCACCACCGTGTCGTTCGTCGGCGTGGGCGGCCAAGGAGTGCTGCTGGCGGCCAACATCCTGGCGCAGACTGCCATGGCCCAAGGCTACGACGTCAAAGCCAGCGAGGTGAAGGGCATGGCGCAACGCGGCGGCAGCGTGCTCTCCACGGTCCGCTTCGGCAAGCTGGTCTGGTCGCCTTTGGCGCGTCACGCCGACGTCGTCATCGCCACCGAACTGCTCGAGGGCCGGCGAGCGCTGCCCCTGCTAGCGCCGCAAGGGGCGTTGATCTGCGCCCGCACCATCATCTCTCCGGGCAGCGTGTTGCGCGGCGAGACCCAGTATCCGCAAGACATCGAGGCCGCCGCTGCCGCGCGCTCCGTCACCCTTCTTCTTGTGGATGCGGAAGCGGTCGCTCGTCAGGCGGGCACGGTGCGTGCCGCCAACGTCGCCCTGCTTGGCGCGGCCAGCGCCAAGCTGCCGTTCAACGAGGCGGCCTGGCAGCAAGGCCTCGCGGCCGCCATCCCGGCCAAGATCCTCGATGTCAATCAGCGTGCCTTCGCTCTCGGGCGCGAGGCGCACCTCAACGAGGAGGTCACACTGTGAAAGTGACGCAGCTCACCGTGTTTCTCGAGAACCGCAGCGGCCGTCTGGCCGAGGTCACCGATTTGTTGGGCCGCAACGGCATCAACATCCGCGGCTTCTCGACCACGGAGGCGGCCGAGTACGGCATCGTGCGCCTCATCGTCGCCGACCCGGAGCGAGCCCGCGAGCTCCTGCAGGGCGCCGGCTTCACGACGCACCTTTCGCAGGTCATCTGTGTGAGCGTGCCGGACGAGCCGGGCGGCCTGGCGCGGGTGCTCGACGAGCTGGCCGCGCAGGACATCTCGGTGGACTACCTCTACAGCATCTCGTTCCAGAACATCTGCTTCGCCGTGCGCGACATCGATCGCGCCGTGACGCTGCTCGGCGAGAAGGTCAGGCTCCTTTCCGACGATGAGGTGCGTGCTCTATGAGTGACAAGTCCCCAGCGGCGGTGCCGCGCGACGCCGACGGTCTGGGCGGCTGGTACTGGGAACCCAAGGCTGAGTGCCTTTCCATCGCCGAGCTCCGCGACCTGCAGACCCGACGTTTGCAGGCGGTGGTGCAGCACGCCCACGACAACGTGCCGTTCTACAAGCGGACGCTCGACGAGGCGGGGGTGTCTGCCGCCGACCTCGACTGTCCGGGAGCGGTGAGCGACCTGCCGTTCACGACCAAGCTCGATCTGCGCGACAATTACCCGTTCGACATGTTCGCCGTGCCGCGCGAGGAGGTCGTGCGCGTGCACGCCTCGTCGGGCACGACCGGCAATCCTACCGTGGTCGGCTACACGCGCGACGACATCCACCTCTGGTCGGGTCTCATCGCGCGCACGCTCTCCGCCGGTGGCGTGCACGCCGGCGACCTGCTGCAGAACGCCTACGGCTACGGGCTGTTCACGGGCGGCATGGGCCTGCACTACGGCGCCGAGCTGCTCGGCTGCACGGTGCTGCCCATCTCCGGCGGTGTCACCGAGCGGCAGATCAAGCTCATGTGCGACTTCCAGGCCACGGTGCTGGCTTGCACGCCGTCGTACGCTCTCTTCCTTGCCGAGGCGGCGCGCGACAGGGGTCTGCAGCCCGATGACCTGCCGGTGCGCGTCGGCTTCCACGGCGCCGAGCCGTGGACCAACGAGATGCGCCGCCAGATCGAGCAGGGCCTGGGCATCGACGCCATCGACATGTACGGGCTCTCGGAGATGGGCGGGCCAGGCGTCGCCTTCGAGTGCCTGTGCAAGGCCGGCATGCACGTCAACGAAGACCACTACTTGGCCGAGATCGTCGATCGTGAGACGCTCAAGCCGGTGCCCGAGGGCACGGTGGGGGAGCTCGTTTTCACGACTCTCAGTCGGCGGGCGCAACCGCTCATCCGCTACCGCACGCGCGACCTGTGCAGCCTCATCTACGAACCCTGCGAGTGTGGGCGCACCTTCGCGCGCATGACCAAGCCGGTGGGCCGCACCGACGACATGCTCATCATCAGGGGCGTCAACGTCTTCCCGAGCCAGATCGAGGAAGTCCTCATGGCCACGCCTCATCTGGAGCCGCACTACCAGATCGTCGTCGACCGTCACGGCCACCTGGACGTGGTCGAGGTCTGGATCGAGGTCAGCGAGGACATCTTCCCCGAGACCATGGGCCGCCTGGAGCAGTTCGAGAAGGGCGTNNTGAAGGAGCCCAAGACCATTCAGCGCTCCGAGGGCAAGGCGGTGCGCGTGATCGACCGTCGCCAGGGCGAGAAGTAAGCAGCAACAGAGCAAGCCGCGCAGCGGCGCTATACTGAGTCGGTGACTTCACGCGCCTCAGTTCTGCCGCCGCTGCGCGGCTTGCGTCTCGACCTCTCCGCTCAGACCCAAAGCCAAGAGGAGTTGCCGGCGGCCGTGGCCCACGAGGTGTTGGGCGGCCGCGGCCTCGGCGCCTGGCTCCTCCTTCGGGAGCGGGTCTTCGCGGCTGATGCGCTTGGCCCTGAGAACTCGCTGGTGTTCGCGCCGGGGCCGCTCACCGGCACGGGAGCGCCGGCGAGCGGGCGCTACAGCGTCAGCACGCGCTCCCCGCTCACGGGCACGCTGTTCGACGGCAACTCGGGCGGCGCCTGGGGCAGTGCCCTGCGCCGCCTCGGCTACGACTATCTCGTGGTGGCGGGGGCCTGCGCGGCGCGCAGCTACGTGTTCGTAGGGTCGCAGGGCGTCGAATGGCGGCCGGCCGGCGAGCTTTGGGGCGCCGATGTGCCGGCGTCGCTGGCCCGCCTACGCGATCTGCATCCGCGCTGCGAGGCCGCCGTCATCGGGCCGGCCGGCGAGCGCGGCGTGCTCTTCGCCTCGATCGTCAACAACCGTGGCCGGTCGCTCGGCCGCGGCGGCTTGGGCGCCGTGATGGGCGCCAAGAACCTCAAGGCGCTCGTCCTCGCCGGCGACGGCGGCCACCGGCCGCCTGTGGCCGACGCCGAGCGCCTCAAGTTCGTCGTCTACGAGGCGGAGAAGCTCCTCAAGTCCAATCCGATAACCTCTCAGGCTCTGCCCGAGTTCGGCACCGCCGTGCTCGTCAACGTCCTCAACCAGGCCGGTGCCTTTCCCACGCGCAACTTCCGCGCCAGCCAGTTCGAGGGCGCCGAGGCGATCTCGGGCGAGGCGCTGCGTAAGGGCTACGTGCAGCGCCGTTCGGCCTGTCGCGGCTGCGGCATCGGCTGCGCGCGGCGCACGACGGCCGGCGGCGAGAGCGGCGACGGGCCGGAGTACGAGAGCATCTGGGCTTTGGGCGCCGACTGCGGTGTGGCCGACCTCACGGCCATCGTGCAGGCCGGCTACGCCTGCAACCGGGCGGGCATGGACACCATCACCATGGGCGCCACCATCGCCTGCGCCATGGAGCTGACCGAGGAAGGGCTTCTGGCCGGCGGTCCGCGCTTCGGCGACGCGCGGGCCGTGGTTGAGATGACGCAGGCGACGGCCGCCGGCGAGGGTCTGGGCGAAGAGCTCGGGCAGGGCTCTGCGCGCCTGGCGGCGCGCTACGGCCGGCACGAGCTCTCGATGAGCGTCAAGGGCCTCGAGCTGCCGGCCTACGACCCGCGTGGCATGAAGGGTCAAGGCCTGGCCTACGCGACCTCGAGCCGCGGCGGCTGCCACCTGCGGGCCAACATGCTCGGGCCGGAGATCCTCGGCGTGCCCAAGATGATCGACCGCTTCGCGACCCTCGGCAAAGCCGGCCTGCTCATCAACATGCAGAACCTCAATGCGGTGCTCGACTCACTCTCGCTGTGCAAGTTCACGGGCTTTGCGATGAAGGAGGACTACTACGCTCGCCTGCTGAGCGCCGTGTGGGGCGAGCCGATGGAACCGCAGGAGCTGCTGCGCATCGGTGAGCGCATCTGGAACCTGGAGCGTCTGTTCAACTTGGCGGCGGGCTTCGGGCGCGCCGACGACACACTGCCGGCGCGCCTTCTGCACGAGCCGGTGGCGGCGGGGCCGGCTCGCGGACAGGTGGTAGACTTGCCGCCGATGCTGGACGAGTACTACGTGAGCCGTGGCTGGGATGACGCCGGTGTGCCGGCGGCGGCGAAGCTGGCCGCTCTGGGGCTTGCCGACGCCATCAGCGTCGCCGACTTGGACATGGGCCGCGGCGCCAAGGCCGGCGTGCCGGCGGCGGGAGCGGCCTGATGCTCGAGCAGTTCCAGAGCATCGGCCGCGACCTCTTCCTGGCCGGCGTCATCAGCTCCCACGGCGGCAACATGAGCGTGCGCATGGGCGACCGCATCTTCATCACGCGGCGCGGCTCCATGTTGGCGCGCCTCGGGGAACGCGACATCGTGGAGACCGGCTTGGGCGAGAACGACGCCAACGTCACCCTGGCGTCCACCGAGATCGGTGTGCACCGCGCCATCTATCAGGCGACATCGGCCCTGGCCATCGTGCACAGCCATCCGCCGTACGCCATCGTCCAGTCGCTGGTGAAGGACGAGATCGTGCCCGTCGACTCCGAGGGCTCCTACCTGCTGCACAAAGTGCCGGTGGTGGCGGCCGAGCTCACCGCGGGCTCACGGGAGGTGGCCGAGATGCTGCCGGCCAGACTGGCCGAGTACGACCTGGTCATGCTGCGCGGCCACGGCCCGTTCGCCATCGGCCACCTTCTCGAGGAGGCCTACCAGCTCACCAGCGTCTTCGAGCTCACCTGCAAGATCCTCACCATCGCCGAAGGCATGACGGCGGAGGTGAAGGAGTACCGTAAGGGCAGCGAGCAGTACGGGAGCTGGTAGGAGCGCGCCCTGCCTACCAGAGGCCCAAGCCGGCCAGCACAGCCACCCAAGACCCCAGCGCATACCGCTTCGCCTGAGCCTGAGCGCCGCCCGGCGGCGAGGGCTTAGGCGTCGTCGGCGTCGGCTTGGGCGTGGTCGGCGTCGGCTTGGGTGTCGTGGGCTTCGGCTTGGGCGTCGTCGGCGTCGGTTTGGGTGTTGCCGTGTGGGTGCCGGGGGAGGACGACTTGGACGGCGACGGCGACGTTGACGGCTTGCTGGTCGAATACTTGCCGAGCCAGTTTCCGAAGACCACCGGATGCTTGGGCGGCGCGAAGTTCGGATGCGGCTCGTTTCTGAGCGCCGCATCCATGAATCTGCCCCACATGGGCACGCAGTACGTGGCGCCGTAGAGGGCGGGCATGGGATGCTTGAAGTCGCCCGGGTAGCCCATCCACACCGCCGTGACGAGTTGCGGCGTGTAGCCGACGAACCAGAGGTCGGTGCCGTTGTCAGTCGTGCCGGTCTTGCCGGCCCGCATGTAGGGGAAGTAGGAGGCCGAGTTGGCGGCGGTGCCGCGGGTGGTCACTCCTTCGAGCACGCTTGTGACCTCGTAGGCCACGCCGTCGCTTATCACCCGGTTGCCGCCTACGTTGGGCCGCCAGTCGACGCGCCCGTTGGGCAGCACGACTTTCTCGATGGCTTGCGGCGGGTGGTGGACGCCGCCGCTGGGCAGGGTGGCGTAGGCGTCGGCCATCTCCAGCGGGTTGACGACCTGCGTGCCCAGGGTGATGGAAGGGACCGCCTCGAGCGGGGTGGTGATGCCCATCTTGTGCGCCATCGCCACCACGTTCGCGGGGCCGACGTCCATGCAGAGCTGTGCGAACACCGTGTTGTCCGACAGCCAGGTGGCCTCCTCCACGTTCACCCGCCCCAGGTTCTCGCCCATCACAACCCACGGCGCGGCGCCGGGCCCCATAGGGATGATCGTCGGGTTGTGGGAGACGTAGTAGGTCGTGGCCGGGTTCATTCCCTGGGAAACGGCGGCCGTGAGCGTGAAGGGCTTGAACGCCGAGCCCGCCTGGCGGCGTGACTGCCAGGCGAGGTTGAACTGCTGCTTCTGAAAATCGGTGCCGCCGACCATGGCGCGGATGTAGCCGGTCTGGGGTTCGATCGCGACCAAGGCGCCGGCAGGCTTCCAGCCACCGAAATTCAGGCTGCCGATGGTGCTCTTGATGGAGTTGATGGCCTCCTGCTGCCAGTGCATGTCGATGCTGGTGTAAACGCGCAGGCCGCCCTCGAACGTTTGCGTATAGCCGTACTTCTTCACCAGCTGCTGTGTGACGTAGGAGACGAAGTAGGCGGCGGGGTCTTTCTCGGTCTGCATCGGCTGCTCATACACGCCGAGCTGGGAATGCGTGGCGCCGGCCAACTGGCCGCTCGTGATGTAGCCCTGGGAGTCCATGAGGTCGAGGACCTCGTCGCGGCGCTGCTTGGCCAGCTTCGGATACTCGATGGGCGAGGTCTGCGAAGGTGTGCGCAAGAGGCCGGCCAGCAGCGCCGCCTGCGGCAGCGTCACGGCGGAGATCTTCTTGTGGAAGTACCTCTCCGCGGCTGCCTCGACGCCGTAGGCTCCGGCGCCGAAGTAGGACGTGTTCAGGTAGGCGGTGAGGATCCTGTCCTTCGACCACTTGTCCTCGAGCTTCCAGGCCAGCACGGCCTCGCGGATCTTGCGCGTGAGGTTGGGCTCGTTGCCCACGTAGACCTGCTTCACGAACTGCTCGGTGATGGTGCTGCCGCCCTGCACCACATGGCCGGCTCTGAGGTCTGCCCACAGAGCCCGGAACAGGCCCTGGAAGTCGACGCCGTGATGCTCGTAGAAGCGCTTGTCCTCGA
>PMKX01000128.1 GCA_003158705.1 Actinomycetota bacterium | reverse complement strand
GATCACGACCTTCATGGGCAAGGGGGTCGTCGACTCGGCCGACGAGCACTTCTTGTTCACGGCCGGCCTGAGTGCTCAGAACTACCCCGGCGGCTTCATGGGCCGCGCCGACCTGGTGGTGTGCATCGGCTACGACCTGGTCGAGTGGCCCCCTTCGGCGTGGAACCCCGACGGGGACGTGAAGATCATCTGCATCGACACGGTGCCTCCCGAGATCGACGCTCACTACCTGCCGGAGGTGGAGCTCGTCGGCAACCTGAGCCACATCATCACCCAACTGGGCTGCCTGCTCTGGAACAAGCCCCTCTCGCGCTTCGCCGTGCCGCCCTACCATCGCGCCTTCGCCTCGGTGCTCGACGTGGGCAGCGACGACGACTCACCGGTCAAGCCACTGCGCGTGTTGCGCGAGCTGCGCGCTTTGCTCGCGCCCCAGGACCTGCTCATCTCCGACGTGGGTGCCCACAAGCTGTGGGTGGCGCGCTTCTGGGAGGCGCGCGAACCCAACACGGTGCTCATCTCCAACGGCTTTGCGGCGATGGGCTTCGGCTTGCCGGCCGCCATCGCCGCCGCGCTCGCCAGCCGCGGCCAGCGCAAGGTCGTGGCGATCTGTGGCGACGCCGGTTTCATGATGAGCATGCACGAGCTCGAGACGGCGCATCGCCTGGGGCTGCCGCTGGTCTGCCTCATCTGGGCGGACGGCGGTCTCGGCCTCATCGAGATGCACCAGCGGCGCAAGTTCGGCCGTGTCTCGGGCACGCGCTTCGACAACCCGGACTTTGTCGCCTTGGCCGAGGCGTTCGGCGTGCCCGGCCTGCGCGTCAGCCGGGCCGGCGAGCTGCCGGGCGTGCTCAAACAGGCGTTGGCCATCAACGGCCCGGTGGTCGTCGACATCCCCATCGACTACGCCGAGAACGACAAGCTCGGCATCGACCTCTGGAAGCTGGCGCCCGGAGCGCTCGACTGAGAAGAGGCGGAGCAGCCGGGCAGAGCCGCGGCACGATCCTCTGGGACTTCGACGGCACGCTGGTGCGCAGCGTGTTCATGTGGAGCCGGGCGGCGCTGGCCGTCCTCGACGAGCACCTGCCCGGTCACGGGTTGGCGTTCGCCGAACTGCGGCAGGGGCTGCAGGCGGACTTCCCGTGGCATCACCCCGAGGTGGCGCACCCCGAGCTCAACGAGCCCTCGGCGTGGTGGGCGTACATGGAACCGATGTTCGCCCACGCGTTCGCTCACCTCGGGGTGGCGCCGGCCCAGGCGCTGCGTCTGGCCGGGTTCATCCGCGCCAAGGTCGTCGACCCCGCCGGCTATGAGGCCTTCGCAGAGGCGGGGCCCACGCTCGAGCGGCTGCGGGCAGCGGGCTGGCGACACGCGATCCTCTCCAACCACGTGCCCGAGCTGCCCCAGATCGTGGCCGGCCTCGGCTGGACGCGGTACTTCGACGCGGTCCACTCCTCGGCGCTGACCGGCTTCGAGAAGCCGCATGCCGAGGCGTTCAGGATCGCCATGGCGGCGGCTCGGGAGGCCGGCCACCCCGCTCGCTGGATGGTCGGCGACAATCCTGTGGCGGACGCTCAGGGTGCGCGCAGCGTCGGGCTGGAGGTGGTGTTGATCGGCGGCAGCCCCCACAGCGCATACGACTGGGCGCCGGACTTGCCGGCCGTTGCCGACCTGATCCTGGCGCGCGGCTGACGGCCGCGCGACGCGGCGTCCCTGGGCTGCGCTGCGCGACGCGGCGTCCCTCGGCCGCACTGCGCCAGCGACCGCGTGCGAGCCGGGCCCGTGGCCGCGCTCGCCTACGCTTCGAGCAGCACGGTCACCGGCCCATCGTTAACGAGCTCAACCTGCATGTGCGCGCCGAAGACGCCGGTGTGCACGGGCACGCCGGCGGCGCGCACGGCCTCCACGTAGAGCTCGTAGAGCTCCTCTCCCTGCTCGGGTGCGGCGGCGTCGGTGAAGCTCGGCCGGTTGCCTTTGCGCGTATCCGCATACAGCGTGAACTGCGAGACGGCCAGCAGCTCGCCGTTCACGTCGGGCAGGGCCAGGTTCATGAGACCTGCGGCGTCCTCGAACACACGCAGCTTGACCGTCTTGGCGGCCAGCTTCTGGGCGATCGCGGCAGTGTCTGCGTGTGTGATGCCGACCAGGGCCAGAAAGCCGCGACCCACGGCCGCCACTCGCTGTCCTTCGACACTCACCGAGGCACTGCTCACTCGCTGGATGAGAACACGCATGGGCGGATTGTAGTGCTCCCAGCCCGCACGTGAAAGGGCAGCCCGGAGCCCGCCGGCACGTCCCAGCGGCGGCTCTCCACCGTCACTCGACGCAGGTTTGACAGGGCCGGGCGCGGGCCATACCATAACCACCCCGTGAAAGTCAGCACTCTCACCCAGAGAGTGCCAGATTCTGGAACAAAGGAGGGTAGCTGCATGAAGCTCAAACCACTCGAAGACCGAGTCATCATCAAGGCCGTCGAGGAGGAGGAGAAGACGGCCAGTGGCATCGTGCTCCCCGACACGGCCAAAGAGAAGCCGATGAAGGGCAAGGTCCTCGCCGTCGGCGACGGCAAGTGGGACGAGGAGGGCAAGCATCGCATCCCCGTCGACGTAGCCGTGGGTGACAAGGTCGTGTACGGCAAGTACTCGGGCACCGAGTACAAGACGCCGGATGGCGACGAAGTGCTTATTCTGAGGGCCAGCGAGATCCTGGCCGTCATCGTCAAGTAGGAAGGAGGCTGACGAAGCGTGGCTAAGGAACTCAAGTACAAGGACGAAGCGCGGCGCGCGCTGGAGCGCGGCGTCAACGCGCTCGCCGACGCCGTGAAGATCACCCTCGGCCCTAAGGGCCGCTACGTGGTGCTCGACAAGAAGTTCGGTTCGCCGACCATCACCAACGACGGCGTCACCATCGCCCGCGAGATCGAGCTCGAGGACGTGTTCGAGAACCAGGGCGCTCAGCTGGTCCGCGAAGTGGCGACCAAGACCAACGACAT
>PMKX01000109.1 GCA_003158705.1 Actinomycetota bacterium | reverse complement strand
CCACGCATGGCTGGGCGGTGGGCGACGCTGGCACGATTCTGCATACCCGTGACGGCGGTCTCACCTGGACCGCGCAGGACTCGGGCACGACGGCAGACCTCGACGGTGTGTGTTTCGTCGACGCAAGTGACGGCTGGGCGGTGGGCACCAGCTGGACTTCCGACTGGTTTGGCGACCACGCGTCGGACTGGATCTTGGCAACCTCCGACGGCGGCGCGACATGGGCCACGCAGTACGTGGACCCGTGGCCGAGCAACGGAGGCCCCGAGTTGTACGGCGTCTTCTTCTCCGATACCAGTCACGGCTGGGCGGTGGGCAACACAGCGAGCATGGGAGGTCCCGAAAGCAACATCATCCTGGCCACCACCGACGGTGGCACGACATGGACTGGCCAAAGCTCGACCCCGACAGCGATGCTCTACGGCGTCACTTTCGTCGATGCTCGCCACGGCTGGGTGGTGGGCGACAACGGCACCATCCTGGCCACCACCGACGGCGGCGTCCACTGGAGCACCCAAACCTCGGGGACGATGGACCGGCTGAACGCCGCGGCTTTCTCCGACGCCTCACACGGCTGGGCGGTGGGCGCCGGTGACACCATCTTGGCCACCACAGACGGGGGCGCCCATTGGCAAGCGCAGACGTCGGGGACGATTGAGTGGCACTCGGCCGTCGCCTTCGCCGATGCCACCCACGGCTGGGTGGTGGGCCAGGGTGGCGAGGGCTGTCTCATCCGGGCGACAACCAGCGGCGGCTGGTCCGACTCCACCCCCCCGACCACCACGGTGAGCGGTGCCGACCACCTCTGGCACCGCCATCCGGTGACGCTGACCTTCACCGCCAGCGACAACGCCGGCGGCTCCGGTGTGAACCGCACCCTGCACAAGATCGGCAGCGGCCCCTGGCACACCGGCACCATGGTGGTGATCCCGGCGCCGGCTAATCACGCAAACGACGGCCGCCACACGGTGAGCTATCGCTCGGTCGACAACGCCGGCAACCGAGAAGCTGTCAAAACCCGCACGGTGAAGATCGACACGCGCGGGCCGGTCACCACCGCACCCCGGCCGAGCACGGTGGTGCGCGGCTTCTGGCCGGCACTCAGCTATCGCGCCCAAGATGCGCTCAGCCGGAAGGCCGAGATCAGCATCCGCATCAGTGACGCCGGCGGCCGCACGCGCCACGTCGTGCATCTTGGCTGGCAGCGCACGAAACAGACCCACGTCACCGGGATGTTGGTCTGGCGCTGCCGGCTGCCGATAGGCACCTATCGCTATACGGTGCTGGCCACAGACCTGGCCGGCAACAGGGAGTCGAAAGTCGGGAGCAACAGGCTGATCGTCACCTAGGGTGAGGGGCGGCTGCTTCTCCTACGTGTCGAAGCCGAGCTTGAACTTCTCGAGGGTGCGCAGCCACAGGTCTGACTCGCCGCCGTTGTCTTGTGCGCGCTGCATCGAGCGCTGCGTCATCCAGATAGCTGCGGTGCGCAGCGGCTCCGGCGGCCAGGGGACCGGCTTGCTGCCCACGATCGGCAGCGTAGTGCGCTCGGTGCGCTCGCGGGCCAGAAGGTCGAGGCAGACGTTGGCGCCGAAGCGCACTGCGGCCACGCCCTGGCCGGTAAAGCCGAGCGCGTAGGCGACTCGTCCGCCCAGGGCAGTGCCGTAGAACGGACTGAAGCGCGAGCAGACGTCTATGACGCCGCCCCAGCCGTGCGTGAAGCGCAGGCCCTGAAGCTGCGGGAACATGGCGAAGAACTGCCGCGAGAGCAGCTCGAACGTCTTCTGGCGCTGTTCGTACTCGGGTCGGATGCCGTTGCCCCAGTGATAGATGCCGTCCCAGCCGCCCCAGAGGATGCGGTCGTCCTCGCTGACGCGGAAGTAGTGGAAGAAGATGCCCGCGTCGGCCAAGCCTTGGCGGTTCTTCCAGCCGATCGCCGCGAGTTGGTCGCCGGTGAGCGGCTCGCTCATCAGCGCATGGTCGTAGACCGGCACCGTGTAGGGCCGCAGGCGCCTGAGGACGGCGGGGAAGGCGTTGGACGCCAGCATCGCCTGGCGGGCGTGCACNNGCGGCAGACGCGCGCCAGGCCCCACGCCAGGCGCGCCGGGTCGAGCATGGCGCAGTCGTGGTCCCACAGGCCGGCGAGAAACAACGGCGAGTCGACTTCGGCGCGCACGGCGACGCGGTCGAGGTAGGTGCAGTCGGCGCCGGCGCGCTTGGCCTGCTCGTCCCATTCCTTGAGCCCTTCGACCTGCCAGGGCTCCGTGGCCACGGAGAGCTCGCCCGTGTTCTGCCAGTCGCAGTCGATGCCGTGGCGCTCGACGTCGGCCTTCATCTCGGCGAGGTTCTTGATGCCGGCTTGCGTCAGGCGGTCGAGATCGTTGGGCCAGCGCGCCACGTTGTTGCTCAAGCCGTGCGTGAGCGTCGCCATGCAGAAGCCGCCGTTGCGGCCCGAAGCCTGCCAGCCGACGCGGCCCGCCTCGACGACGACCACGTCGAGAGCAGGGTCGCGCTCCTTGGCCAGCAGCGCCGTCCACAGACCCGTGTAGCCGGCGCCGACTACCGCCAGGTCGCAGGAGACGGAATCGGTCAGCGGCGCCTCCGCTGCGGGAGCGAGCGGCGAGTCGAGCCAGAAAGGTGTGGGCGAGAGATCCTCCAGAGCGTGCCGCGGCCAGGCGGGGTCGAGCTGGCTGGGTCTCTCGGGGTTTGTTGGTGCGTTGGCGTCCATGAAGTCTCCGATGTAGGGGAAGGGGTCGGTCGAGCCGCGGGTCTAGAAGACCCGTGCGGGCGGGACGGCCGTGGCCGTGTAGGCGCCCGAAAGGCCGTGCCAGCGGCGACGGCGACAAGCGAGTGTGGAAGGGTGACCCATGGTCCTATGAGGATACGGAGCCGCGTGGCGGCGGTCAAACGGCCTGCGCCTCGCCGACGAGGCCGCGACTCGCGGCTCGGCGCGACCGGGCGTCGCTTGGCGAGCCTACTCGCGCGACTCCTTCTCCTCGTGTTTGTGCTCGTACATGAACGCATCTGCCTGCTGCAGCAGAGCATCCAGCGACGTCCTGTGCGGCGGCTTGGAGTGGGCACTGCCGATGGTGAGCGAGACGGGAAACTGCAGGCCAGAGTCGGCCGTGCGGCGGTCGAGCTCCCGGTTGAGTCGCCGTGACACCAAGTCGAGCTTGCGCGCGTCCGCCTCGGCCAGCACGACGAACTCGTCGCCGCCGATGCGGGCCACGATGTCGGACTCTCGGAACGTCACCTCCAGCGCCTGAGCACAGGTGATGATGGCGATGTCGCCGGCGCCGTGACCGAAGGCGTCGTTGATGGACTTCAAGTGGTCGACATCGGCGTAGACGATGGCCAGGGTCGACTCGGACCGCCGGCTGTCCTTGAGCTGTTGCTCGGCCAGCAGCGCGAAACCGCGGCGGTTGTAGAGACCCGTCATGTCGTCGCGCAGCGACATCGCGCGCAGCTCGTCCTCGAGAGCACGGCGCTGGGTGACGTCGGACGCGGTGACGATGATGTGGCTCAGCGTCCGGGTGCTATCGCGGAGCGGTGCCAGCGAGCCGTGGACGAGCAGTCGCTCTCCCGTGCTCGTCGCCCAATGGCTCTCGAACGGGCGCGGGCCGCCGCCCTTCTCCAGCCGCCGCAGGTCCTCGCGCAGCCCCGCGGCGACTTCGCGGATCGGCAGGGTTGAGATGAACATGCGGCCGCACAGATCGTCGGCCGAGTAGCCCATCGCGAGTTCCACGGCGCGATTGATCTGCAGGATACGTCCAGCGCTGTCGAGCACGAGTATCAGTGTGTCGGCCGCCGCCAGTACGGCGGCCAAGAAGTCGCGCTCCGTCTCGAGCGCCTTCTCGGTGCGCACATGCTCCCGCACGCTACTTTCGAGGCGCGACTTCTCGCGTTTGAGACTGTCGGCTCCCTCGGTCTTGCCTGCCTCGGCCATATTCGCGCACACGCCCCCGCTGCCGCATGACAGCACTACTATGCCCATTCTCCCAGGATGATACTCGCCAAGATGACACTCAGATTGACGACCGGAACCAATGTGGGAGCAGAAAGTGCGCCGAGCCAGGGTGGCTCGCCGTTAGAGCAGGCACGAGCGGCTGGGTATCGCAGCGCTCTCCCGAGTTCCTGCCTAGCTTCGTGCGGTATGCTGCCGTCATCAGCTGGAGGTGCGCGCCAGGGAAGACCGGGCCGGCGGTAGACCATGCCGGCCGGCGCGCCGGGTTCACAAGGAGAAGACCGTTGCGTTGTTTTCGTGTCTGGATCAAGGTCGCTGGCTTTGTCGCGGTCGTCGCGACGGCCGTGGCTCTGGCGACGGCCACGGCTGCAGCGGTGACGCTGTCGCCCCAGCAGATGGCCGGCCAGCGNNGACAACATCGCCGGCCACACGCAGATCCGCGCTGTGATCAAGACTCTCGAGCAGGCCGCCGCGAGTTCCCACAACCCGGTGCACGCGCCGCTGCTGCTCATGGTCGACCAAGAGGGCGGGCAGGTCCGTCGCCTGTCGGGCGCGCCGCTGCTCTCCGAGAAGCAGATCGGCCAATCAGCCGACCCGGCGGCCGAGGCGACGAAGGCCGGCGGCGCCGCCGGGCGCAACCTGGGCAGCGTGGGCATGAACGTCAACCTGGCGCCGGTGCTCGATGTGTACCGCAAGGCGGGCGACTTCGACGACCAGTACGGGCGCTCCTACAGCAAGAGCCCAGCGGTCGTGGCCAAGCTGGGCGCCGACTTCATCAAGGCGCAGCAGAAGGTGGGCGTCGCGGCCACGGCCAAACACTTCCCCGGCCTGGGTGCGGCCACGCGCTACCAGAACACGGACAAACGGCCGGTCACCCTGCACGTGTCGCTGAACTCGCTGCGCACCATCGACGAGGCTCCTTTCAAGACAGCGATCGCCGCCGGGGTCCGGCTGGTCATGGTCTCCTGGGCGGTGTACCCCGCGCTTGACCCGGGCGTGCCGGCCGGGCTGTCGTCGGCCGTCATCCAAGGCCAGCTGCGCAAGAAGCTCGGCTTCAAGGGCGTGACCGTCACAGATGCCCTGGAGGCAGGCGCGCTACGGTCGTTCGGCACGTCCCAGCATCGCGCCATGCTGGCGGCCCGAGCCGGCATGGATCTGATCCTCTGCGGCCCCGGCGTCTCGGAGGGTGAAGAGGCGATGCAGGGCCTGAAGACCGGCTACCTTGGCGGCACGCTGAGCAAGCCGGCCTTCCGGGCAGCGATGCAGCGGGTCATCGACCTGCGCTCCAGCCTCCACAGGTGATCGCGTGGGCTGGGCGCCGCAGCCGCCCCGCTGGCCTCCGCCTCACAACTTCGTCCCGAGGACCTCTGCCGCCTCATCGCCGCGCCCGATCCTGTTGGCTCCGTCCGGCACCCGCCGCTCCAGGTCGAACACGATCGGGATGCCGGCCAGCGACATCGCGACGATGATGACCAGCCACGGGTCGGCCAGTCTGGCCTCGAGCATGAATCCCGCCATGATGGGGCCGGCTAGGCGGCCGATCGCCTCCGCGAACGAGTTGGCGGCGTTGTAGCGGCCGCGCACGGCTGCGGGTGCGAGGTCGTTCACCATGCCGGGCACGCTCGGCGACCAGGTCATCTCGCCGAAGCCGACGACGACGAACGACAGCACGAGCCCCGTGGCGGCCGGCAGCCCGCCGCCGACGTGGATCGCCCCGAGCACCAGAAGCCAGCACGCGGCGGGGAAGACACACATAAACACCATGGCCCGGGTCCGGCGCCGGCCCTGCAGATAGCGCAGCACGAAGAGCTGCCCGCCGGCGACGGTCAGCATGTTGGCGAAGAAGGCGATGCCGATCACCTTGGTGCCGACGTGGGCGGAGCCAATGGCCACGGCCGGGAACGTGACGTCGAACTGCACGTAGGCGAAGGCCATGAGCAGCACACTCAGCGACATGATGCGCCGCATACAGCGGTTGGCTAGCACCGAACGGTAGCCCCCGACGCCGGCGACCGGCGGCGGCCCGTCCCCGTGCGGCTCGTCGAGGCTGCTTGCCGCCGGGGGAGCGGTCGCAGCGACGGTCACCGCGAACACCAGAAAGCAGCCGGTGGCGATGAAGAACGCCGACTGGAACGTGGCCACGTGGCCGATGTTGACCACGAAGCCGCCCACGAAGCCGCCGGCTCCCCAGCCCAACGCGATGATCGCGTAGTCGAGAGCGAACACCGCTGAGCGCTGCTGCTTGGTGACTGAGGCGGCCAGGAGTGTATAGACGGGCGACTCGAGACAGGTCATGCCGGCTCCCATGACGAGTGCCACGGCGATCGCCTGCCAAGCGACGGTGACGAACGGCAGCACGGCGGCGGCGGCGGCAGACAGAAGGCCGCCGCCGGCGATCACGTACCGGGGGCCGAGGCGATCGGCCAGCGCTCCGGCTACCGGACCAGTGCCCATCGCGCCCACCGGCAGCGCGGCGAAGGCGATGCCGGCGTCACTCAGGCTGATGCCGCGCACGAAGTGCAGGTAGATGGTGAGGAAGGCAAAGACGATGCCCGCACCCAGGCTGGCCAGCCCGTGGAGGCCGACCAGCTTCCACACGGGACGCGGCAGCGACGGGATGAGCCCATTGCTGGAAGCTGCCTTGCCGGATGTGCGCGCCATGACCTCGCCGGGAACGCGTCGGGGATCTGGGCGAGTCTACACCTGCGGCTAGGCGCCGGCCGCCCAGCTACTACGAGGCCTCGTCGAGCGCCTCCACGAACTGGCTGGTGTAGAGCTCGTAGTAGAAGCCGCGGCGCGCCAGAAGCTCGTCGTGGGTGCCCTGCTCGATGAGCCGGCCGTGGTCCATGACGAGTATCGTGTCGGCGCCCCTGATGGTNNGTGGGCGATGACGAAGCTCGTGCGCCCCTTCATGAGTTCGGCCATCGCCTCCTGAATGAGCACCTCGGTGCGCGTGTCCACGGAGCTCGTAGCCTCGTCGAGGATGAGCACATCCGGGTCGGCCAGGAACGCCCGGGCGATCGTGAGCAGCTGCTTCTCGCCCTGCGAGACGGCCGTGGCGTCGTCGTCGAGCACGGTCTGGTAGCCCTCGGGCAAGGTGCGCACGAAGTGGTCGACCCGGGCGGCGCGCGCGGCCGCCAGGATCTCCTCGTCGGTCGCGCCCTCGCGGCCGTAGGCGATGTTGTCGTGAATGGTGCCGGTGAACAACCAAGCGTCCTGCAGCACCATGCCGAACAGCTGCCGCAGGCTGCTGCGGGTCATGGTGCGCGTGTCGACGCTGTCGATGGCGATGCGTCCGTGGTCGATCTCGTAGAAGCGCAGCAGGAGGTTCACCAGGGTGGTCTTGCCGGCGCCTGTAGGGCCGACGATGGCCACGGTCTGGCCGGGTCGCACGTCCAGGTTCAGGTCTTCGATCAGCGGCGTGTCGGCGACGTAGCGGAAGGCGACATTCTCGAGCGCGATATGGCCCTGCGTGCGAGCGAGCTCGGTGGGTGAGGCGGCT
>PMKX01000209.1 GCA_003158705.1 Actinomycetota bacterium | reverse complement strand
TCGATGACGATCACCGTGTTGCCCTGGTGTACCAGACGCTGCAGCACCTCGAGGAGCTTCTCGATGTCGGCGAAGTGAAGGCCCGTGGTGGGCTCGTCGAGGATGTAGAGCGTGTGTCCCGTGGCGACCTTGCTGAGCTCCGACGAGAGCTTGACACGCTGGGCCTCGCCGCCCGACAGTGTCGTCGCCGGCTGGCCCAGCTTGATGTAGCCGAGGCCCACGTCTTCCAGCGTCTTGAGGCGGCGCGAGATACGGGTGACGTTGGCGAAGAACGGCACCGCCTCCTCGACGCTCATGTCGAGTACTTCGGCGATGCTCTTGCCCTTGTAGCGCACCTCGAGCGTGTCGCGATTGTAGCGCTTGCCGCGGCAAGCCTCGCAGGGCACGTACACGTCCGGCAGGAAATGCATCTCGATCTTGATCTGACCGTCACCCTTGCACGTCTCGCAGCGACCGCCGCGCACGTTGAAGCTGAAGCGGCCCGGTTTGTAGCCGCGTACCTTGCTCTCCGGCGTGGAGGCGAACAAGGCGCGGATGTGGTCGAACACACCCGTGTAGGTGGCCGGGTTGGAGCGCGGCGTGCGTCCGATCGGCGACTGGTCGATGTCGATGACCTTGTCGAGCTTCTCGTAGCCGTCGATGCCGTCGTGGCCGCCGGCACGCAGCTTGGTGCCGCGATTGAGCCGGCTGGCCATGCCCTTGTACAGGATCTCGTTGACGAGCGTCGACTTGCCGGACCCCGAGACACCCGTGACACAGGTGAAGGCGCCCACAGGGAAGTCGACGTCGATGCCGCGCAGATTGTGCATGCGTGCCCCGCGCAGCGTGAACCACTCGACCGGCATGCGGCGCTGGCCCGGTACGGTGATGCGGCGCCGGCCGGCGAGGAAGTCACCGGTCTCCGACTCGGTCGCGGCCATGATCGCCGGCAGCGGGCCCTGGGCGACCACTCGGCCGCCGTGCTCGCCGGCCCCCGGGCCCATGTCGACGATGTGGTCGGCCGAGCGCATNNGTAGAGCACGCCGACCAGCGCCGAACCGATCTGCGTGGCCAAGCGGATGCGCTGCGCCTCGCCACCCGAGAGCGTGGCCGAGGCGCGCTGCAAATTGAGGTAGCCGACGCCGACGTCGTTGAGGAACGAGAGGCGCTCGACGACTTCCTTGATGACGCGACTACCGATGAGCTGCTCGGTCTCGCTCAGCTCGAGGCGGGTGAAGAAGTCCAGCGCCTGGCGCACACTGGACAGCGTCAGCTCGTGGATGTTGATGCCGCCGACGGTGACCGCGAGACTCGTGGGCTTCAGGCGCGCCCCGTTACACTCCGGGCAGGGGCGCTCGGCCATGTACTCCTCGATCTTCTGGCGCACCCAGTCCGACTCAGTCTCCAGGTAGCGCCGCTGCAGGTTGGCGACGATGCCGTGGAAGGCGGCCGTGTAGTGGCGCATGCGACCCTCGTAATTGCGATAGCTGAGATGGATGCGTTCGTCACCGGTGCCGTACAGGAAGAGGTTGCGCTGCTCCTTGGACAGCTCGCGCCACGGCTTGGAGCGATCGACCGCGAACTTCTCGGCGATGGAGTCGATCGCCTGTTCCAGAAAGCCGAAGGACAACCCCGAGTACGGGAGCAGTGCTCCCATGTCGATGGAGACACTCTCGTCGGGCACTACCAAGCCCGGGTCGATCTCGCGCGCCGAGCCCAAGCCGTGACACGCGGGGCAGGCGCCGTGCGGACTGTTGAAGCTGAACACGCGTGGCTCGATCTCGGGCAGCGAGATGCCGCAATACGGGCAGGCGAACTTCTCCGAGAAGGTGAGCGTGAGACCGTCGACGAGTTCGACCTCGACCAGACCCTCGGAGAGGGCGACGGCAGTCTCGACGGAGTCGGTGAGCCGCCGTCGCAAGCCCTCCTTCATCACCAGCCGGTCGACGACCACGGCGATGTCGTGCTTGTACTGCTTGTCGAGCACGACATCCTCGTCGAGCTCGCGTACCTGACCGTCGACCTTGATGCGTGAGAAGCCGTCGGCGCGCACCTGCTTGAGGAGCGTGCCGTACTCGCCCTTGCGGCCACGCACCAGCGGCGCCACGATGCTGAACCGAACGCCGGCCTCGAGCTCGCACACTTGGTCGACGATCTGCTGGACCGACTGACCCTCGATGGGCCGCCCGCACTTGGGGCAATGCGGGTGGCCGACGCGGGCGAACAGGAGGCGCAGGTAATCGTAGATCTCGGTGGCCGTGCCGACCGTCGAACGCGGGTTGCGCGAGGTCGTCCGCTGGTCGATGGAGATGGCCGGCGAAAGACCCTCGATGCTGTCCACGTCCGGCTTGTCCATCTGNNGAAGGCCAGCGAGCTCTTGCCCGACCCCGAGAGCCCCGTGATGACGATGAAGCGGTCGCGCGGCAGCCGCAGCGAGATGTCCTTGAGGTTGTGCTCGCGCGCACCCGTGATGACGATGTCGTGGCTCATCCGGCCGCCGTCCCGCGCCGCGCCAGCTCCTTGCTGAGCTCCTTGATCTCGTCGCGGAGCTTGGCGGCGTACTCGAACTTGAGCTGGTCGGCGGCCGTGAACATCTCCGCCTCCAGATTGGTGATGAGCTTCTCGAGCTCGACGCGCGGCATGACGAGCTTCTTGGCGACCGCCTTGGCCGCGCGCCGCCCCTTGGTGGGCACGGCCGCGGCGTCGGACATCATCTGCGCGATGTCGGTGACCGCCTTGACCACGCTGCGCGGCTCGATGCCGTGCTCCTGGTTGTAGGCCACCTGTTTGCTGCGCCGCCGGTCTGTCTCGTCGATAGCGGAGCGCATCGCCGCCGTCATGGTGTCGGCGTACATGAACACGGTGCCGTTGACGTGACGCGCCGCTCGACCGATGGTCTGGATGAGGCTCGTCTGGCCGCGCAGGAAGCCTTCCTTGTCGGNNACCAGCACGTCGAACTCGCCCAGCCGCAGGTCGCGGACGATCTGGATGCGCTCCAACGTGTCGATCTCGGAGTGCAGGTAGCGCACGCGAAAGCCGTTCTCCACCAGGTAGTCGGTGAGGTCCTCAGCCATGCGCTTCGTGAGCGTCGTGACCAGGACGCGCTCGTCGCGCTCAGCCCGCCGGCGGATCTCGTCCATGAGGTCGTCGATCTGCCCGCGAGTGGGCCGCACCTCCACCGCGGGATCGACCAGCCCGGTGGGCCGGATGACCTGCTCGGCGACGTTGACGCTGTTGGCCAGCTCGAACCGCCCCGGGGTGGCGCTGACGAAGATGATCTGTGGCACCCGAGTGAGAAATTCGTCGAAGCGCAGCGGCCGATTGTCGAGGGCGCTCGGCAGCCGGAACCCGAAGTCGACCAAGTTCTGCTTGCGCGTGCGGTCTCCCTCGTACATGCCACCGAGCTGCGGCACAGTCATGTGCGACTCATCCATGAAGCATAGGAAATCGTCGGGGAAGTAGTCGAGCAGACAATTGGGCGTGGAGCCCGGCTCCTTGCCGAGCAAGATGCGCGAGTAGTTCTCGATGCCGTTGCAGAAGCCCATCTCGCGCATCATCTCCATGTCGTAGAGCGTGCGCTGGCGAAGACGATGTGCCTCGAGAACCTTGCCGTGCTCCTCAAACCAGGCGCAGCGCTCGTCCAGCTCGCGCTGGATCTCGACCAAAGCACGTTCGATGGCGGGCTCGCTGGTGACGAAGTGTGTAGCCGGGTAGACGGCCGCGTGAGGCAGCTTCTCGAGCACTTCCCCGCCCACCGGGTCGAAACGGGCGATCGCCTCGACTGCGTCGCCCCAGAGCGTGACGCGCAGGGCCGTGTCCTCGTTGGCCGGCCATATCTCCAGCGAGTCGCCGCGGACACGAAACTTGCCGCGCGCCAGCTCGTAGTCGTTGCGTGCGTAGTGGATGTCGACCAGCTTGCGCAGGGTCTGGTCGCGATCGACCTGCTCGCCGGTCTGCAGCAGCACGACGCTCTCGAGGTACTCGTCGGGCGAGCCCAGGCCGAAGATGCAGCTCACGCTGGCGACGATGACCACGTCGCGGCGCAGGAACAGGGCCGACGTGGCGGCATGACGGAGCCGGTCGATCTCGTCGTTGATGGACGAGTCCTTCTCGATGTACAGATCCTGCGCCGCTACGTAGGCCTCAGGCTGGTAATAGTCGTAGTAGCTCACGAAGTACTCGACCGCGCTGTCGGGCAGGAACTCGCGCAGCTCGTTGCAGAGCTGCGCGGCGAGCGTCTTGTTGTGGGCGATGAGCAGCGTCGGCTTCTGTACGGTCGCGATGACGTTGGCCATAGTGAACGTCTTGCCCGAACCGGTGACGCCGAGCAGCGTTTGATAGCGGTCGCCGCGTTGCACGCCGGCGACCAGCGAGGCGACAGCCTCCGGCTGGTCGCCGGTCAGCGAGTAGGCGGACTGGATCGCAAACGACGTCATCTCAGGCTTGATTCCCTTTCTTCGTCAACCGCTCTCAGGCACTCTAGCAATACGAACACGTGTTCGCAAGAGTGCTTCAGGGTGCCCGGCCCAGCTCCCTGTCGTAGGCTCGACGGTAGATCTGCTGCAGGCGCTGCACGTCGCGCACGTAGTCGCGTGTCTCGGCAAACGCGACGTCGGCCAAGGTGAAAGCAACGCCAGAGTGCTGGGTGCGTGCCGCCCAACCTTCGACCGCCGCCAACCCAGCGTTGTAGGCCGCCACCGCCATCACCTGCGAGCCGTGGAAGTGGTCCAGCAGGTAGCGCACGTAGTTGCTCCCGTACAGGATGTTGATACGCGGGTCGCTGAGGTCTCCGAGCACGAACCGCTCGCCCCCTGTCTTGCGGGCGATCTCCTCGGCGGTGGACGGCAGCACCTGCATGAGGCCCACAGCACCGCTGTGCGAGACGGTGTCCGGGCGGAAGCGGCTCTCTTCGTAGATGATCGCCGCCACGAGAGCCGGGTCGAGGCGGTACTTCGTGGCCGCCGCCCGTATGTCGGCGGCATCGGCCAGCGGATACACGCGGCGTGCGTACCAGCCGGGGAGCCGCGCCGCGTACCAGCTCGGCATGAGGCGGTCCAACACGAACAGACCGCCGGCTACGACGGCCGCCAGGGCGAGGCCGACGAGCGCCACGCGCCTCATCGCTCCTGGTCAGCCTCCGCCGGCGGGTCGGCCGTGACGACGTAGGCGTACGTCTCGGCGACGAACTCCTTCATGTGCCGCCGCGAGCCCGTGTTGTCGAACACGAAATCGCTGCGCTGCGCCTTCTCCTCGTCCGTCATCTGCAACCGTGCCCGCCGGCTGAATTCGGAGTCGGTGATCTTGGCTTCCGAACGCTGCCGACGCAGCGCGTCGGGCGCCGAGACGAGCAGCACGTAGGTGAAGACATCCTGCATGCCGGTCTCGAACAGCAGGGGCACCTCGGCTGCCAGGAGCGCCGGCGGCCGCGGGCCTTGTTCCTGCGCAAGCGCCCAATCGGCGATGGCCTCCTTGACCGCTGGATGAAGAAGATGCTCCAGCCAGCGGAGGGCCGCCTCGTCGGCGAACACCACGCGCGCCAGCGCCGCTCGGTCGGTCTCGCCCTCGCGGACGAGCTCCGCACCAAAGCGTGCCGCCACGCGCTCGACCATGTCGGACCGACGGAGCAGCGAATGCACGATGTCGTCGCTGGATATCACTGCGGCGCCGAGCTCGCGCAAGTAGGCCAAAGCGGTCGACTTGCCCGAGCCGATGCCCCCGGTGATGCCGAGGCGCGGGATGTGACGGGCTTTCATCTCCATAGCAGAGCGACGCTCGGCGCCCCGTTGAGGGACACCGTGCCTCCAGGCCCTTCGCCCTAGGCTTCCTCGCCCGGCTTGTCCCCCGTGGCGTCCTCTTCCGCGTCGGCCGGCGGCTCTTCCGCGTCGGCCGGCGGCTCTTCCGCCTCGGCCGACGTCTCTTCGGCCTCAGGCGGTGCCTCTTCGGCCGACGCTTCTGCGGCCGCAGCTTGGTCGGCCTCTGCGCCCGCCGGGAAGACGTCGTCGCTCAGGCCCAGCGTCGGCGTGCTCTCCGGCTCGAGGGACTCGTCGGCGCCGCTCTCATCCGCGTCGACCGCCTCGGGCTCTTCGGCCTCATCCTCCGCCGCCTCCGCCTCTTCCGGCACGGCCTCTTCAGCCTCGGCCTCCGCCGCTGCCGCGTCTTCCGGCTCGGGGGTCGGCGGCACATATGGCCGGTCGGGCTTGACCTCGCCCTCACCCTCGACGCGCTTGATGCTCAAGCTCAGCCGGCGACGCTCGGAGTCGATCTCGATGATCTTGACGCTGACGTGCTGGCCCACCGAGACGACCTCGTCCGGCCGCTCGACGTGACGGTTGGCAAGCTCGGAGATATGTACCAGGCCTTCGATCCCCTCGTAGATCTCGACGAAGGCGCCGAAAGCGACGATCTTGGTGACACGACCCTCGACCACGTCGCCCACGCGATGCGCGGCGACGATCTTCTGCCATGGGTCTTCCTGCGTCTGCTTGAGACCCAGGGAGATGCGCTGCCGGTCGCGGTCGATGTCGAGCACCTTGACGTTGACCTTCTGGTTGACCTGCAGCACCTCGGACGGATGGTTGATGTGCGTCCACGACAGCTCGCTGATGTGGATGAGGCCGTCGATGCCGTCGAGGTCGACGAAGGCGCCGAAGTCGACGATGTTGGAGATGGTGCCCTCGACGATGTCGCCAACCGTGAGCTCGTCGATGATCTGCTGGCGCACCTCCTTGCGCTCCTCCTCCAGCACCGCGCGCCGCGAGAGCACCACGTTGTTGCGGTTGCGGTTCATCTCGATGACGCGGCAGTTGAGCTCCTGGCCCACGTACTCCTGCAGGTCTTGCACACGGCGGATGTCGACCAGCGAAGCAGGCAGGAACCCGCGCACGCCGAGGTCGAGGATGAGGCCGCCCTTGACCACTTCGATGACCGAGCCGCTGACCGGGGTGCCCTCTTCGGCGGCTTTCTCGATACGCTGCCAGGCCCGCTCGAACCGAGCGCGCTTGCGAGACAGGATCAGACGGCCGTCGGCGTCTTCTTTGGTCAACACCAGCGCGTCGACGATGTCGCCCACCGACACTTCTTCAGCGGGATCGACCGACTTTCTTATGGACAGCTCGTTGGCCGGCACGACGCCTTCGCTCTTGTAGCCGATGTCAACGAGGACTTCGTCCTTGTCCACCCGCACCACGGTGCCGGTGACGATATCCCCCTCTTCGAAAGTCAGGATGGTCGCGTCGTAGTTGGGGATCATCACCCCGTCTACCTCGACCATCAGGTCCTGGCCGTTGTCCAGTGTTTGCGCTTCGTCGGTGTGTTGATCTGACATGTAGTTTCCGCTTCCCTTTCCAAAACAATGCACAATTGAACCATGCCCCATCATGGCTCACGTGCGGGGTAGTATACGCAGCCGCCAAGGAAAAGCAACCTGCAAAGACGACAAAAGCCGGCCGTCCAGGCCTACTTGGCCGCCAGCCAGTCCGGCCCCACTCCAGCATCTACACGAAGCGGCGGATCCATTGCATATGCAGCCGCCATCTCGGCCACCATCGCCTCGCGGACGGCGTATGCGTCCGCTTTGGGGACCTCGAAGACCAGTTCGTCGTGGACTTGGAGAACCAGCCGCGAAGCGGGGAAATCCTTCGCCAGCCGGTCGTAACAGCGGATCATAGCCACCTTGATGATGTCCGCCGCGCTGCCCTGGATCACCGAGTTCACGGCCAGCCGCTCGCCCAGGGAGCGTTCCTGGAAGTTGCCCGAGGCCAGTTCGGGGATCGGTCGGCGCCGCCCGAACACGGTCGTGGCGTAGCCCTGGCGGCGCGCTATCTCGATGGTCTCTTCGATGAAGGCCTTCACCTTGGGCAGCCGCTCGAAGTAGCGCTGGATATAGGCCGCAGCCTCTTCTCGGTCGATGGCGAGGTTCTGGCTCAGCCCGAAGGCCGAGATGCCGTACATGATCCCGAAGTTCACGGCCTTGGCGT